>DASUPX010000394.1:0-12558 GCA_036280905.1 Rubrobacter sp.
GACGCTCCCACGGCCTCTCCGCCTTCCTCGTCGACCTTCGGGAAGCAGAGGGTCTCACCGTAAAGCCCCGCCGGGTGATGATGAACAACGCCACGAACGAGCTCGTCTTCGACGGCCTCAGGGTGCCCGCCGAGAACCTCATCGGCGAGGAGGGCCGGGGGTTCCGCTACATCCTCGACGGCATGAACGCGGAGCGCATCCTGATCGCCGCCGAGTGCATCGGCGACGGCCGGTGGTTCGTGGAGAAGGCCACGGGTCGGGCCGTAGAGCGCGAGGTGTTCGGGCGGCCTATCGGAGAGAACCAGGGCATCCAGTTTCCGATCGCGAGGGCCTACGCAAACATAGAGGCCGCCACGCTGATGGTTGAGAAGGCGGCCGCCCTCTTCGACCGGGGGGAACCCTGCGGAGCCGAGGCGAACCTGGCCAAGCTTCTCGCCGCTGACGCCTCCTGGGAGGCCGCAAACGTGGCCGTGCAGACCTTCGGGGGCTACGGCTTCGACGCCGACTACGACGTGGAGCGCAAGTTCCGCGAGACGCGTCTCTACCAGGTGGCCCCCATCTCGACCAACCTGATCCTCTCCTACATCGCAGAGCACGTGCTCGGCCTCCCGAGGTCGTTCTGATGACGCTGCCCCTCGAGGGCATAACCGTGGTCTCCCTGGAGCAGGCGGTCGCCGCGCCCTTCGCCACGCGCCAGCTCGCCGACCTGGGAGCGCGGGTCATCAAGGTGGAGCGTCCGGGGGTCGGGGATTTCGCCCGCTCCTACGACGCCGTCGTGGAGGGGCTCTCCAGCCACTTCGTCTGGATCAACCGCTCCAAAGAGTCGATCGCCCTGAACCTGAAGCAGGAGGCCGCCCGCGGCGTCCTGAGCAGCCTGCTGGAGACCGCCGACGTCTTCGTCCAGAACCTGGCTCCCGGCGCGACGGGGCGTCTCGGCTTCGGGACGGAAGCCCTGCGCGAGCGCCACCCCGAACTCATCGTGTGCGACGTCTCTGGTTACGGTGCCTCCGGCCCTTACAGGGACAAGAAAGCCTACGACCTTCTCGTCCAGTGCGAGGCCGCCCTCGTCTCCGTAACGGGCACGCAGGAGACGCCATCCAAGGCAGGCATCGCCGTCGCGGATATAGCGGCTGGCATGTACGCCTACTCCGGCATCCTGGCGGCGCTGTTCAGGCGCGAGAGGACAGGTGAGGGCGCGGCCCTGGAGGTCTCGCTCTTCGAGGCGCTCGCCGAATGGATGGGCTTCCCCGCCTATTACGCCATGTACGGAGAGAAGGAGCCGCCGCGTAGCGGCGCGAGCCACGCCTCCATAGCCCCCTACGGGCCCTTCGCGTGCGCCGGCGACGAGGTAGTCTTCTTCGGCATCCAGAACGAGCGGGAGTGGGAGAAGTTCTGTGGGGTCGTTCTGGGGCGACCCGAGCTGACCGGGGACGAGCGCTTCTCAACCAACTCGGACAGGTTGGACAACAGAGACGACCTAGATGGGGAGATCGAACGGATCTTCGGCAGCCTCACGGCCGAGGAGGTTATCGAGAAACTCGAGGAGGCCGGTATAGCCAACGCCAGGCTCAGGTCCGTTCGAGAGTTCCTTGACCACCCACAGCTAGAGGCCCGCGCCCGCTGGCGCAAAGTAGATTCCCCTTCCGCCCCCCTGCGCGCCCTCCTACCGCCCGGCTTGCCCACGGACATCGAGCCGGTTATGGCCCCGATCCCCGAGGTGGGAGAGCATACGACCGCCATACTCGCCGAGCTAGGCTACGACGCGGATGTGCTGGAGGGATAGACGAGGTTTCGGTTCGTCTACCCGTGTTTAGATCCAGCACACCAGGGTAAGTCTCGTAGGCAAGCCCGGTGGCCCACAGAGTGCGATGCTTTGTGTTTCCCCCTCCAAAGCCGCCGGGTGATCACTCTCTAGGCGCAACCCTCTCTGCTTGCTGATCGCTAACCGCGCCCCGCCATCAGGCGTGGGTGTGTCCGAGCGCCTTCTCGAGGCCTGCTGTGGTTAGCGCGGCGGCCACGGGGCATCCGCGCACGAAGCCGAAGAACGGGCCGAAGTCCCGCGTGGCCGGGAAACCCGTAACGAAAAGCCCGGGCACGCTGGTCTGAAAGTTGTCGTCCAGTACCGGGAACCCGTCCGCGAGCTCCATGTCGTCGATCACCCCGGAGAGGTAGGGCACGGCCCGCATGTCGGGTTTGTATCCGGTGGCCAGGATCACGAAGTCCACAGCGAGCTGCACGCCGTCCGAGAGCCGGACTTCGATGTCCACGCCGTCGTCCTGGCACGACACCACCGATCGTTGCGGCCAGCGATGGACGGACGGGTTGTCCAGGCGGGGGGTGAGCCACGGTTCCAGCTTCAGCCTGCCCTCCGCCCAGAACCTCCTGGCTATTGCCTCACGCTCCTCGGTGGGCAGAGACCTGAACCACCCTGGCACGGTGGCCGTGAGGTCTATCAGCTCGTCGGTGAAATGCCAGTCGGAGGTGGTGAACCGCGGCGTGTCGTGCCTGTAGACCACGTTGACTTCCGCGGCCTCCCCGTCGGCCAGCAGGGCGGCCCATTCGAAGGCGCTCTGGCGCCCGCCCACGATCATCACCCGCTTCCCGCGCAGTTCCTCGAAGTCGACCAGGTTGCAGGTGTGCCCCCAGCGCTCCGGCGGGAGGCTCTTCTCGACCCACTCGGGGACGACCGTGAAATGGGAGATGCCGGGTGCCGCGACCACGGCGTCGGCCGTGATGCGCCCGCCGCTCTCCAGCGTCGCCTCGAAGTGCCCGTTTGGCCTGGAGAGGTCCCGCACCAGGTCGGGAACAACCCGGAGGTCCTCCCTCTTCTCGAACCAGTCCACATAGTCCAGGAAGAGCCCGACCGGGATGGGATCGAAATCCGCGGGGTCGATCCCACGCTCCTCCAGATACGCCTCGAAGGTGTTGACCTCAGCCGCGTCGAGGTGCCAGTCGGAACCGGAGCGCAGGAACATACCCGCCGGCATGTTCTCCCGCCAGAAGGCCATGGGCTCCCCGACCACGATTTGCTCGATGCCAGCATGCCTGGCGCACGCGGCGGTTGCCAGCCCGTACGGTCCCGCGCCTACGACCAACAGCGGTACATGCGTGCGCGTATGCTCTTCTACGGCTTCGGGTCTCGACGCGTGCACGGGCTAACCTCCTGTATCCATGAACCATCCACCAGGAACTGTAAAGAACTTTACATCTTCAGATCTGTCATATCTCACCCAGACCGTAAGAGGCCGAATCGGCTTCTTCACCGTAGCCCGGAAAGTACCCTCTCGTGGGCTTCGAGGTCTCTCTCGCCGAAGAGCACGAACCGCACCAGGCGTACCACTTCGAGCCGTTCCGCCTCCTCGCGCACCGTCTGCAGCGCGGTCTCCGCCGCCTCTTCCACCGGATACCCGAATATGCCGGTTGAGATGGCGGGAAAAGCGATAGATGCCACACCATTGTCCTCGGCTAGGGCCAGGGAGTTACGGTAGCAGCGGGCCAGGAGCACCGGCTCGGGACGGTCCTGGCCGTAGACGGGTCCCAGCGTATGGATCACGTATCCGTTGGGAAGCCCATGCGCGCCGGTAATGACGGCCTCGCCCGGCTCAATCGGGCCGAGTGGGACGGCTTCTTCGGCGAGACCCGGTCCGGCGGCGCGGTGGATGGCCCCGGCCACGCCCCCACCAGATGCGAGCCTGGCGTTCGCGGCGTTGACCACGGCCTCGACGTCTCCCTGGGAGGTTATGTCCCCCCGGATGCACTCGACCGTCAAGTCACCAAGCTCTCGTCTCACATGCCCTCCCTGGAGTAGGCCAGCCCGCCGCCCCGCCAGACGGCCTGCACGGAGAGGTCGGGGGCCAGGACCGTCACGTCGGCGTCGTAACCCGAGACGAGGCGGCCCTTGCGACGGCCCTCGCCTATCAACCTCGCGGGGGCGGTCGAGGTCATGCGCGCCGCCTCGGGGACGGTGCAGCCGGTGAAGGCCAGGATGTTCTTGAAGGCCCCGCGCATGGTGAGCACGCTGCCCGCGATGGCCCCGCTCCCCAGCTTCGGGACGCCGCCGTCGACGTAGACGGTGCGGGTGGCGAGGCGGTATTCGCCCTCCTCCATGCCCGCGGCGGCTATCGCGTCGGTGACGAGGCAGATACGGTCTGGGCCGAGCATACGAAAGGCGAGCCCCACCATCTCGGGGTGGACGTGCAGCCCGTCGGGGATAAGGCCGCACACCGCCCGCGGATGGGCGAACGCGGCCCCCGGTAGCCCCGGCTCGCGATGGTGCATGGAGCTCATCGCGTTGAAGAGGTGTGTGACGCCGGCGGCACTCCCGTCCAGCGCACCGTAGGCCGGTTCGAAGGCCACGTCGGAGTGGCCGGCGCAGACCACCGCCCCGCGGCTCGAGGCAAGGTCCATGAGCGCGGTCGCGCCCTCCAGCTCGGGCGCAAGCGTAACCATTCGGACCGGACCGAGATCCAGGAGTCGGGCGAGCAACTCCGTGTCTGGCCTCACGACGTGGGCCGCGGCGTGGGCCCCCCGCTTCGACAGGTTTATGAAGGGTCCTTCCAGGTGAACCCCGAGCACCTCGGCGCCAGACCGCCTTCCCGAGGCCGCGGCTTCGATGGCTGGTAGGGCCTCCTCGTAGATGCTCTCAGGCGATGATATGACCGTGGGCAGATAGGAGGTGGTACCGGTCGAGAGCAGGGCCCTGGAGAGCTCGGACAGCCTGCCGCTCTCCGAGGCCACGTCGATGCCGAAGGCACCGTTCACCTGCAGGTCGACGAAGCCGGGTAGGACCAGGGCCTCGCCGTAGTAGTGGACCTCGTGCGCGTCGGCGGCGAGCGAGTCGTCCGGGCTCACGCCCGCCACGGAGCTGTCCTCCAACAGTACGGTTCCATCCGGCCAGACCTCGTAGTCCGTGACGACCTGACCCCTGAGCGCCACCAGGCTCATGAACCCTCCAAACCGCTCTGCCTCATCATAGGGTGCATCTTCTGCTTTCCGGACCGATGGATCAAGGGCTCCTACTAACTCCGCGGTGGCCCTGGGGGACCGACGACCTCGGTGCCGTAGGCGGCAAGGTCCCCGGCCATCTCTTCCAGGAGGTCCTGGTCTAGCTCTCCCGGCGGGGGAAGCGTGAGGTCCCTGGCCGGCTCGCTGAACCTGGAATCCTGGAAGTGGGCCTCCAGCCCGCCAGGCGCGATGAAGGAGAGCATACGGACAACGTCGGTCTCGAAAGCGTAGGAATGGGGCACGCCATGTGGCAGGAAGACGAACGTGCCAGGATCGGCAAGGTAGGTTTCCTCCCCGACGTAGAAGATGACCCTACCGTCGAGCACGTAGAAGCCCTCGTCGTCGCTGTGGTGGAGGTGGCGCGATGGCTCGCGGCCCCTTGGCACCACCATCTCGATCAACCCGAAACGTCCGTCGGTCTGTTCGGCATCCGCCAGGACGCTGAAAAGACAGCCCATGTAGGAGACCGAAGACTCCGAGTCCATACGGCGAGCGTACCGCGATGCCCCCGGATCTCCCTGTAGTTCCCTTGCCATGCACGACCTCCTTTCCCCGCCATGATCCACAGTATAGACCTGGTGTTCGAGAGGCTCGTGTCCCTGCGGCCTCTTCGCACCCTCCCCGACCGTCGGGCATGGGGGTGTATCATGGACGATTAGACCGATGGTTCGTTGAAGAGGGGTCCATGACAGCACAGGGCAGCGACACGGGTTGGTGGTGGCCGGGCTGGCGATCATAGTCAGAGCGGTCACGAGGACCTGAACGGAATGTGATACGGGCCGTTCTCAGGGTGATGCTGGCAGTGTGCCTGTTTTCTATGCTCGCCGCCTGCTCGGAGGACCCGGCCGGACAGCGGAACGGAGGTCAGGGTTCGCCCGTCCCGTCGAGCACGTCCGCGAGCGTCGCTTCTTCCGGAACGAACACCTCTCCGACGACCGAGACGGCGGAGCCCGCAGAGGGCCCCGTGGTCGAGAGCACCGTGGGTGGCGCGGTCTTGCGCAGAGACGAGAGCGGCTTGAACATCGTCCAGGCCAGGCTGCTGCGTGCGAAGGAGAACGACGAGATATTCGTGAAGGCCAGGGTGGAGAGACCGGCGGAAGCGAGAGACTGCTACCTCATGGAGGCTTCGACCTGGTTCGACCTGCGCGACGCGATAGAGAGTGAGAACATCTCTGATGTGCCTGACGTGCTAGAGGTGCTCTGGGCGGATCCTTCATCGACGACCAGGTTCTCCGGTGGCGACACGCTTGCCATCTCCTTTCCGGAGAACACAGACCGGAAAGCCGGGGGGCCGGACACCGAGCACACGTCGTTCTTCGTGGTGTGCTACAAGACCGCCAACCCCGAAAGCAACGTGACGTGGTACGACGTGGCCCACGTCGAAGGCACCCCCGAAGTGCCGTAGGAGGCTACAGGCCCCGGGCTTCAGGAATATTGCCCGTTGTTTGAACAGCCGGGGCCTATCCGAGGGCCACATCGAGGGTCATCATGACGGCGAAGCCGACCATCAGGGAGAGGGCCGCGATGTCTGGGCTGCCGCGTTTGGCCTCGGGGATGAGCTCTTCCGCCACCACGAAGATCATGGCTCCGGCGGCGAAGGCCAGCGCGTAGGGCAGGATGGGCTGGGCGATGAGCACGGCAGACGCCCCGATAACGGCCGCGATAGGCTCGACGACCCCCGAAAGTTGACCGTAGAAGAAGCTGCGGCCGCGGCTCATCCCCTCGCGCCGCAGCGGCATGGAGACCGCCGTGCCCTCCGGGAAATTCTGCAGCCCGATGCCGATGGCCAGCGCGATCGCCGCCCCGAGCGTGGCCCCGGGAACACCCTCCGTAACGCCTATACCAACAGCCCCGAATGTGACGCCCACGGCAAGGCCCTCGGGGATGTTGTGCAGCGTGATCGCGGACACCAGGAGCACGCTGCGCCGCCAGCTGGTGTGGATACCCTCAGCTTCGGACAGCTTCAAGCCAGGGTGCAGGTGGGGCAGCAACCGGTCAAGGAGCCGCAAGAACACCCCACCGGCCAGGAAGCCTATAACCGGCGGCACCCAAACAGGCAGCGAACCCGCCTCCGCAAGCTCTATCGCCGGCGCGAGAAGCGACCAGAAGCTGGCCGCGATCATTACCCCGCCCGCGAACCCGAGCATCGCGTCAAGTAGCTTGCGCGGCACGTTCTTGGTTCCGAACACCAGCGCCGCCCCAGCCGCCGTCATGCCCCACGTGAACAACGTCGCCAGAAACGCCTGCAAGACCGGGGGCATCCCGGTAAGAACCCCGATCATCTTGCGTACCCCCTCCGGCGAATCTTGTTGCCGTCGAACAACAGGCTTCCTCTAACATCGAAATACTTCACGACTTAACCTCCCAAGAACGTCTTGTACAGGAGAAAAACATTGAGCGACACGATAAGGGCGACCACGACAGACGCGAGGGCCGTGGTGACCTTGTAGTTGACGAGGGTCCCCATCACGTCCCTGTTGCGGCAGAAGATGAGCAGCGGCACGAGCGCGAACGGGATGCCGAACGAGAGCACGACCTGGCTTAGGACCAGCGAACGGCTGGGGTTCAGGCCGATGCCGAGGATGATGAGGGCCGGAGCCATGGTTATGAGGCGGCGCAAGAACAACGGTATCTGCCTGTTGACAAAACCCTGCATGACGACCTGACCGCTCAGGGTGCCGACGGAGGAACTGGAGAGCCCGGATGCCAGCAGGGCGATCCCGAAGAGGATGGCCGGGATGCTGCCTTCGAGGATGCGAAGCTGCTCGAAGGCCTTGTCGATATCGCCGACGCCGGTTAGGCCGGCCGAGTGGAAGAGGGCCGCGGCCATGATGAGCATGCTCGCGTTGATGGCCCCGGCTATGGCCATGGCGATGATCACGTCTACCAGCTCGAAGCGGAAGATCCTGCGCTTCTCCTGCTCGGTCTTGCCCACGATCCTGCGCTGCGTGAGCGCCGAGTGCAGATATATGACGTGCGGCATGACCGTGGCCCCGAGAATCCCAGCCGCCAAGAGGACGCTCTCGGTACCAGCGAACCCCGGCGTGAAGAGCCCGGCCAGTATCCTGTCGGCCTCGGGCTCCGCGTAGAACATCTGGAAGGCGAACGCCACCACGATAACCCCGACCATCGCCGCTATCACGGCCTCCAGCGGCCTGAACCCCCGCCGCTGCAACTCGAGTATCCCGAACGCCCCCACGGCCGTAAGCAGGCCAGCAGGGAAGAGCGGTATCCCGAAGAGCAGGTTGAGCGCCAGCGCCGCCCCGATAAACTCGGCCAGATCGGTAGCCATCGCGATGATCTCGGCCTGCACCCACAGCAAGAATGTAACCGGCTTTGGAAAACGCGCCCGGCACACCTCGGGCAGGTTCTTGCCCGTAGCTATCCCCAGCTTGGCCGACATCGACTGGATGAGCATGGCCATCAGGTTGGAGACCAGGATCACCCACAACAGCAGATACCCGAACTGCGCCCCACCAGCGATGTTGGTCGCGAAGTTCCCCGGATCCACGTAAGCCACCGCAGCGATGAACGCAGGCCCGAGAAAGGGCAGGATCTTGCGTATCCCCCGCCGTTTTCCCCTCAACGATTCGTGCGCAGCCCGCGCCGTTGCCGTCTCTCCGGGAAGTACCCCTTCGACTCCTCTTATCTCTTCGACCCGGTTCTTCACATAATCTTCTCCACGATCATCTTAATTTTTAGGCTTGGCTAATTGCGAAGTGTACCAGACCTAAAAGGAATCTATGGGATCTCTCGAGTTCGGGCACGACCTCTCGGGCTCGAACTTGCCAGCCTGGCCTACACGCTCACCAGGAGGGCGGTCACGTACATGATCGCGATCCCGGTGGTGAGACCTCCGAGATTCGTCGCCGAGAATACGGGCGTCTTCGAGTGGGCCGAGTCTCTCATGAGGAGGCGTCCCACTTCGTAAACGACCTGGAGTATGGCCCCGACTCCGATGGCGAGGAAGACGGTCGAGAAGAGGTTGGAGTAGGCGAAGCCGCCGATCCAGGTCCCGACGATGGCCGGACCTCCACCGAGCAGCGCGAGCGCGCCGAAGTGCGCCAAGCTTGGCCTCTTCTCCTTCAAGACCGGCGCGGCGATGCCGACCCCTTCGGTGATGTTGTGGAGGGTGAAGCCGAGGATCAAGAAGGTCCCCAAAGCCGCCTCGCCGAGCGCGAAGGCCGCCCCGATGGCGAGTCCCTCCCCCAGGTTGTGCAACCCTATCCCCAGGGCTATGCGATAGGAAGTCGCGAGCCTGCCAACCTCCCCACGCCGGAACAGCCGCTCGACACCGAGCAGCCCGAACAGCGTCAAGAGGGCGACGAGGATAACCAGGGGCACCCCAGAAAAAGCACCCGGCAGCCCGCCGGCGATCTCCACGGCCTCGAGCAGCGTGTCGAGCGCCAGAAAGACCAGTAGGCCGACCGTCAGGGCGAGGACGAAGTTCATGCCTGCGCTACCAAGGCGCCGGAGGAACGGGTACCACAGAAGCCCGAGCGAAACGGGCACGACGCCCACATAGAACCCTATCAGGGCGTATTCGGAGAAGGTCTCTCCGGAGAAGCCAGGGGTCAGTACGGCGACGGGTACCTCAGCGTCAAACGTCGTCCCGGTCTCGCTGATCAGCACGATCTCGTACGCCTCTCCCTCCACCCACATGTAGGGGATAACAACTTCCGCCGAGCCGAGCCGCGGGATCGTTCCGTCGGGCTCGACCCGAAAGTCCCACAGCGCGTCGTTGACCACTACCTGTTCCAGGGTGACCGGGTTCGGACCGCCGTTCTGGACGTGCACCACGAACTCGTTTTCCGTCGGCAGGGTCACGCGACCAACGGTGAGGTCCTCTACGGGCGGTGCGTCGCTGCGGCCCACCCCCACCCCGTAGATGAAGATCGATGCCAGCAACAATCCGAGCCCCAGAAGTGGTAGGAGGCCGAGAAGCACCCAGGCCGGCCCGCGCTTTTCGCGCCCCATCCCCTACTCCTCTACCTCGAACAGGCCCATCCAGCCGAGCTCAGCGAACTCGCTGACATGGGCGTGGAACATGAACTTGCCGGGAAAACCATAGCGAAACTCCAGGATCCCGCGCTCCCCCTGGCCAAAGATCTTGGTGTCCGTGAACTCGGAGGGCGAGATCTCCCCGCTTCCCGGTTTCCTCGTGCCCGTCGGATAGTAGTGGAAGAAGGTGGCGTGCGTGTGGAAGCTGTTGACGAAGTCGAACTCGAGCACGTTGACCGCGTACACCCGGATCAAACGGTCCTTGACTATCTGGATGGGATGGCGCTGGTAGTGGAAGGCCACGGTGTTTACGGCGTACACCTCGTTAGAGGCGTCGAAGTTGGTGTCGAAGCCGTTCATGACCATGACCATCTCGTCGGCTTCGGGACGGCCTTCCTTGGGATCTATGATGAACGCGCCGTAGAGGCCCTTTTCGATGTGCTTCCTGAGCGGCGCCGTGTGGCAATGGTAGAGATGCAGCCCGGCCGGCTCGGCGTCGAATTCGTACACGAACTCCTGCCCCGTCCCTACAAGCTCGAAGACACCGTCCATGTTGGCAGGGTGAAATCCGTGGAAGTGGATGGTGTGGGGGTGCACGCTGTTGTTCTTGAAGCGGATGCGGACCCGCTCCCCCTCCGTAGCCCTCAGCGTGGGACCGGGCACCTGCCCGTTGTAGGCCCAGGCCGGATACACGATACCGGGAGCAACCTCTATCTCGGTCTCCACCGCCGTCAGCTCGTACTCCCTGACGGTCCTCCCGCCCTCTTTCCGCTCCTCGCCCCTGTAGAAGTCCCTCAAGAACCTGGTCGGATCGAATCGCGAGAGATTCACATCTCCGACAACCCCATTTCCCCCGTGGAAATTGTGCCCGACGCCAGAGACATGCCCTCCCTGATGGTGCGCCTCCTGCCCGAGTGCCCGCTCGACGTGCGCGCCAAGCACGGCGCCAGAGGCGCCGAAAGCCCCCACAGCCCCCGTTACCCTCAGGAAGTCCCGGCGCGAGAGAGCGCCAGCCTTCCCCCCACCCTCCAAAAACGCCACCTCCGCCCCCCGAACGGGCACCTCTGCTCCCATCCTGTAGAGCACAGCCAGCGTGACGACGAGCGCTACCTCACAAATCGTCGCGGTGAGACCCAGGACCCCCACCGCCTCGACCTCCCCAACGTGCGGCCCGAAGGGCACACCCACCGTGCGCGTGACGAGATAGAACGCGACGATGGCAAGGTTGCCCCCCATGCCAAGGATGAAGACCGTCTTGACAGCCCATCGCCACAAAGCCACACCGTAGAAACCCTGCAGAGCCGCCACCAGCAAGAACAGGATCCCGTACAACCACCACTCTCCGAAATGCTCGGGCATGGCCCAGACGTGGATCATCGCCGCGCCCAGAGTCAATGCTGCCGCCATCCCCAACAAAGTTCTTCGAGCGCCCATGCCAACCACCACTGGATTTTTTAGCTTTACCTAATTTTCAATATAGCATAAGCTAATAACCAATGCGACACACCGAGCGAAACGAGGCAGGTCTATAATGTCCTTTACTCATGACTGATCCCACGGTGGAAAAGCCCTATTCCTCGTCGGTCGGGGACTACATCAAGGCCATTTGGGAACTTGGTGGGGTAGGCAGCGCCTCGACGAAGGACGTCGCGGACAGGCTACTGGTCTCGCCGGCTTCCGTCTCCAACATGTTCGTGCGTTTGCAGGAGATGGGTCTGGCGGAGTACGAACGCTACCAGGGGGCTTCGTTGACGGAGCGCGGGCGGGTAGAGGCGCTGAGGCTGATACGCCGCCACAGGCTCATCGAGACGTTTCTGCTCGAGCACCTCGGTTACGATTGGCAGGAGGTACACGAGGAGGCCGAGCGGCTGGAGCATGCGGTATCTGATGGGTTCACCGAGCGTCTGGCGCAATTGTTGGGGCATCCTGATCGCGACCCGCACGGGGACCCGATCCCTTCGGCGGAGGGGACCCTGGAGACGGACGACTCTTTTGTCCTGAGCCAGGCCATTGCGGGCCAGCGGCTCTGTATCTCCAAGGTCAGGGACGAGGATGCTGCGATGCTCGACTACTTCGGCGACCGCAACCTCGTACCGGGGAGATGGTTGCGGATCAGGGAGGTGCGGTCCCTCGACGACGTCGTGATAGTGGAGGATGAGGAGGGGGAGGTCTACGCTCTGGGCGAAGCGCTGGCGCGAGCGATCTTCGTCAGGAACGACTGCTAGCCTCGCGATCTTGTCCGGAAGAACCAGACGGGAGAAGGAGTATCTTGGTTAACAACGGCAACCCGCAGGACGAGGCCACCAAGGCAGGATCGTCGGGCGAGGTAGCGGTCGAGGATTCGCCCGAGCGGGGCTATCCGCGTTACAGGATCGAGCCCGGCGAGCGGGCATCTCTCGCGGCAATAGACCCGAACGAGACCGAGCACTACCACAAGAAGAAACAGGTGGCCAAGGAGCTGGAGCGGCAACGCAGGCGCATACAGGGCCTTCAGGCGCGGCTGTTCGCGGAGAACGAGCGGGGGCTTCTCATCGTGCTTCAGGCCATGGACAC
>DASUPX010000395.1:0-4281 GCA_036280905.1 Rubrobacter sp.
TCCCGCTGGGGTCTCGCGGGCCCGGTCACCCAGCGCTTCCACGATGTCGTCGAGCGACCTCGCGTAGCGGCAGTCCACCTCTTCGAGGTAGCGTCCGTAGAAGATGGGATGGCTGTGGGACTCGACGAAGCCGGGCAGGGCGACCCGCTCCCCGAGGTCCACGACCTCGGCACCGGGGCTGGCACTGCGACGGGCCTCGTCGACGTGTCCCACGTAGGAGATTCGGCCTTCACTTATGACGAGCGCATCCGCCCTCGGGCGTGCGGGATCCAGGGTCAGGATCTTCCCGATCAGGACGCAGTCGGCGTTCATGCCGCGCTCCTCTCTGCCCTCCCTGGGGAGGATGCTTGCCTCCTCCACTAGCCTTCTACCCCGAACGCACTATACCCTCACCCTCTTCTTCATAAAAACTCGTCGGTATCCATCGTCGAGACCGCGCCCCGTCTCTTCGAATCCCAGACCCCGGTAGAAAGGTAGGTTCTCCTCCATCTTCTCGTTGGTGTACAGCCGTATCTCGTGTAGCCCCCGATCTCTGGCCGCTTCCTCGGCGAACTCCATCAGTGTCCGGCCCAGGCCCGAACCCTGCCTGTCGGCGCGCACGGCGACGGTCTCGACGAAGAGATGGTCCTTCTCCGGCCTCATCACCAGCACCCCAGACGTCTCGTCCTCCTCCACCAGTACCCACGCCTCCCCGGCCAGGATCGCGGCTTCGTAGTCCACCAGCATGGGCGCAGGCTCCCTACCGATCCGTCCCACGTACTTGGCGTAGGCCTCGCGGACGCATGCCGTAACGGCCTCGGCCTCCCGAATGGTGGCCGGCCTGATGTCTGCCACGGACTAGGAGCCTTCGCCGCCGGCCGCAGCTGGGGCCGAAGTCTCTTTCCTCCCGAGGTAGTAGCGCGGCACGTAGGCTATGAGCATGGCCGCGAGGCTGATCGCTCCGAACAGCAAGGGCTTCTGCTGCGCGGGAATAAACGCCATCGCCCCGACTATCAGGATCATGGCGGCTATTGTGGTGTAGGTCAGGTAGGGATAGCCCCACATCTTTACGCGCAGCCGCTCCGGATCCTCGCGCTCGATCGTCCGCCGCAGGCGCAACTCGGAGACGGCGATGAGCACGTACACGAAGATGGCGACCGCGCCGTAGGAGTTGACCAGGAAGGCGAAGACGGTGTCGGGAGAGACGTAGGACATGAAGACCGCCACGTACCCGAAGAGCGTGCCCGCAAGGATGGCCAGGATTGGAACGCCGTTGCCGCTGAGCCCGGAGAACACCCGGGGAGCGTCCCCTTTCCTGGACAGGGCCATGAGCATCCTCGAAGACGCGTAGAGCCCCGAGTTGAGCGCGGAGAGCACGGCCGTAAGGACCACGGCGTTCATGATGTTGGCGGCCGCCGGTATGCCAAGCGCCTCCAGGGCGCTTACGTAGGGGGTCGCGATGCGATCCGAGTCCCAGGGGATGATGCAGACCACCAGGAACACCGAGCCGACATAGAAGATGAGCACCCGCGTGATGACGGAGTTTGTGGCCTTCGCCACGGCCCTCTCCGGCTCGGCTGACTCGGCTGCCGCGATGGTGACGATCTCGGCCCCGAAATAGAAGCCCGTGGCCGCGACGGCGCCCGTGAGTATGGGTCCAATGCCCTCGGGAGCGAAGCCGCCGTGGGTGGTGAGGTTGGAGAAGCCGCCCCCGCCTCCCGGCCACAGCCCCAGAACAAACAGGCCACCGAGGAACAGGAACACCACGATCGCGGCCACCTTTATGGAGGCGAACCAGAACTCGAACTCGCCGTAGTTGCGCACCGAGAGCAAATTAGTAACGGTAAAGATGACCATCAAAGCCAGGGTGAAGATCCAGGACGGCACGTCGGGGAGCCAGTACTTGAGGAGCGTCGCTCCGGCCACCGCCTCCAGCGCCACGACTATGACCCAGAAGTACCAGTACATCCAGCCCGTCAGAAAACCGGCCATGTTGCCCAGGGCCAGCCTGCTGTACTCGTAGAAGCCCCCGACCGCGGGGTAGGCGACGGCCATCTCCCCGAGCATGCGCATCACGAGGACCACGATCACGCCCGTGATTATGAAGGAGAGGATCGCCGCAGGCCCCGTCTGGTTCATCACCACGCCGCTGCCGACGAAGAGGCCGGCCCCGATGACCCCCCCGAGCGCGATCATCGACATGTGCCTGCGCTTCAAACTGTGCTGCAGCTCACCTCGCCCCTGCTGTTCCCGCCGATCTTCCATGCCACCTCCTCACCACTATTTGTTCATTTATTTTGTGAACATCGTGGAACCCTACCGATTCGGAAAACCGGGGTCAAGCTATCGGGGGCCTCACCGGCCTGTCGCCGTTGGCCGATCCCTCGAAGATCGTCTGCAGGGTTTCCACGATGAACGTCAGGTCATCGTCGGTGATGTTCAGCGGTGGGCACAGCGTAATGACGTTGTTGAAGCCCGGCGTGGTGTCGCCGTTCTTGCCCACGATGAGGCCTAGCTCCTTGCAGCCGGAGATGACCTCGCCCATCCTCTGGGCGCTGGCGGGCTCACGCGTCTCCCTGTCTTCGACCACCTCGATCCCGAGCAGGAGTCCCCTTCCCCTGACCTGCCCGACGTGCGGGTGGTTTTCGAGGGGGGAGAGGCCGTCTCGCAGTCTCTCTCCCATGGCCGCGGAGCGCCCTACAAGGTTCTCCTCCTCGAAGATCTGCAGGTTCCTTATGGCGACGGCGCAGGCGCCCGGGTGTCCGCCGAAGGTGTTGATGTGGCGCAGGCGACCATACTCCTCCGTTCCGGCGAACTTCTCGAAGAGCGTGCGTTTCACGGCCGTGGCCGAGAGCGGGAAGTAGGAGCTCGTTATGCCCTTGGCCATCGTCACGATGTCGGGTCTTATCCCGTAGTGCTGGTGGCCGAACATCGTGCCCGTCCTGCCGAAACCGCAGATCACCTCGTCCACGATCAGGAGCACGCCGGTCTCTTCGCAGACCCTGGCGACCTCCTCCACGTAGCCCTCCGGCGGAATGATGATGCCCCCGCCCGTGATGATGGGCTCCATGATCACGCCGGCCACCGTCTCGGGAAGCTCCCACTCTATGACGCGTTGGATCTCCTTCGCGTACTTGAGGGCGCACTCCCTGCCGCACTCCCCGCCGCCATCGCAGTAGATGCAACGGTAGCCGTCCGGCGGAGAGACGTGCAGGAACCCCGGTGCCAGCGGCTCGTAGTGGTACTTGCGCTGCGCGTGGCCCGTGGCCGCGAGCGCACCCAGCGTGTTGCCGTGGTAGCCCCTGTAGCGCGCGACGAACTTCCACCGGCTCCCTTCGCCGTTCTGCTGGTGGTACTGGCGCGCGATCTTGAACGCCGCCTCGTTGGCCTCAGACCCCGAGTTGGAGTAGAAGAACACGTAGTCGTCGTCCAGCCATCCGTTCAACCGCTCGGCCAGCTCGATGGCCGGCAGGTGCCCCTGCACCATGGGGTAGAAGGGCATGGTGCTGAGCTGCTCGTAGGCGGCCCGCGCCAACTCTTCGCGGCCGTAACCCGCGTTCACCGACCACTGGCCGGCCATCCCGTCGAGGTAGCGGTTGCCGTCCACGTCGGTCACCCAGGCCCCGTCAGCCTCCGTCACCACCATCGTGGTCGCCCCCGGGTTGTGGCCGGTCATGGCGTGCCAGACGTAGCGCCGATCCTTCGCCAGCAAGTCCTTGGTATCCTGCGTCATTCGTGCCTCCCGTCAGGGTGTGCGCCCCTACCTACCGAAGCCGGCGCGCGACCCTCCAGGCGCCGACCGGCCCGTATCATCAACCACCTGCAAAGACGACGTCAAGCAGAGGCCGGCACCCGCTCACGCCCCCTTCAGGAGCTCGACGGTCTTCCTGAGCGGGTCGACCCTCACCGTGTCGCCGGTCCGGAAGACCTCGGTGGGGTTCTCCGACCAGCCCTCGGTTATCGTGATCCCGGCGAAGACGGCGCCCTGCACCATCACGGGGTTGGTCTTGCCGAACACGATGGCCTTCGGGGCTATGGCCTTGCTGGCCAGGTCGTAGAAGGCCCAGCCCGCCGCGATACCGCCCTTGGCGGTCGGGAAGAAGAGTATCTTGCCGGCGATGTTCTCGCCCGCTATGGCGTGGCCGGGGCGCGAGATCTCCCCGCTCGAACGGTCCAGGTCGTAGCGGGGACTGAAGCCTTCGGCGGAGACCAGGGCCTCACCTTCCACGATGCTACCGGTGGCCCGGAACACGGATATGCCGTTTCTGGCGCTCAAGACCCCCCGATCCTGCCCGTCACGGC
>DASUPX010000396.1:0-8451 GCA_036280905.1 Rubrobacter sp.
AGGGGCAACCGCCGTGCTCCAGGAGAGCAACGACCTCAGCACCAGCATGCTGGTTGGCCAGATCCGGTCGACCGCCGTGGATCTCCTGCGGGCTTCTGGCATGGACCGTACAGAGGCCCTCGACACCTTCTATGACGCCGCAAGCCGCGCCGGCCAGCGGCCCGCATCGTAACCGCCGAGGGCGGCTCTCGGGAGGGATGGCCCGCTCCGCAGGAAGGCATCAGGCATCAGGAAAAGTCCTGATGCCTGATGCCCTGACCCTCCCGGGTTCACTCGGCCCGAAGAACCGCCCTAGTTCTTTGTCGTGAAAGACCAGGACTTCTGCTGGCTTCCCGTGACGTTCGGGTTCTGGTCCAGACCGTTGCCGGAGAGGTCTTTCGCCCCGGTCGTCACGACCGCCTTGTACCTGGTCCCTGGTTTCAGGTTGGAGTTGGGGTCGAGAAGCGCCCTACCGCCCATCCCATCGTAGCTTACCGTGGCCCCTATTCGGGTGCTCGTGCCCGCCTTGAAGAGCTCGAAGGTGTTTCTGTTGATGGAGCCCGGCTTCATAGCCTCCGAGAAGGTGGCGGTCACGTTGGTAACGCGCCTGACCCCCCTGGCGTCGTTGGCGGGGCTTACGCTCACTACCGTTGGAGGGGTCGTGTCCGTGGTGATCCCCAGGGTGAAACGGTTGGTGAAGAACCCCGTGTTGCCGGTGGAGTCGTCGTTGACGAAGAGCTGCCAGGTGCCGTTGGGGTCGGTGCGGTCGAAGGCGGAGAGGCTGGTGGAGTACGGGCCCGGTGGGGCTGGCGTGGGCCAGGCGTCACCCGGCTCGTAGTCGGTCGGCCTCTGGAACCTGGCGCTGCAGACGTTGGTGCCGTCCCCGTCTGGCATGGGGGCCGGAGCCTCATCGCTCCACACCCACCCGAAGGCTTTCACGCCGAACGAGCCGCAGGCGTCGGACATCAGGATCACCTTCTGGCCCTGCGGCCCGACCAGCAGCAGGTCGAGATCGTCGGGGTTCTGGTGCCAGATGCCGTCGATGGTCACGTCAAGATCGGAGATCAGGCCCTCCTGACCTGAGACCGTGCGGGTGGCCGGGTAGAAGCTGGCGGGGCCTGAGGTACCCGTGCCAGGGATCGCGAGGTCGACGGGACCCGTATCGATCGAGAGCGACCAACCGCCCTCGATATCGCCGCCGTCGTCCCCCGTGTCGTCGACCACGAAAAGCTTCCAGCTGCCGTTCGCGGCCTCGTTGTCGAACGCGTCGAGGCTCGTCGAGTAGGGTCCCGCAGGCGCCTGAGGCCAGAAGTCCCCGTCGGACACGTTGGTTGGCCTGTAGGTGAACGCCGAGCAATCCCCCGACATTGGGCCCGGGGCGGACTGGGAAAACGTCCAGGTAAAGTCTTCGATGTTGCCTGCGTTGCTGCACGCGTCAGACATGAGGATGACGCCCTTGCCGCCGGGGGAGACGAGCAGGATGTCGACCTCAGAAGGAAATTTGTGCCCGAAGCGGTGAAGGGTGACGCTGATATCAGTGATCGGGCCGGTCAGGCCACCGACGTTGATCTCCGAGGGATAGGGCGACGCATTGCCCGAGCTGGGGATCGTGATCGGGGAGGTGTTCGTGAACGACGTGGCCGCCGAGGCAGACGCAGCCACCGCTAGCGAGGCGAGAAAGCAGACGAGAACCATCAGGATCAGCCAGCGCACGACCGGTAGGCGCAAGCCTCCTCGGGGATCTCCCACAAACCTCGTTCTCTCGAAGACCGTCCTGATCATCCGTTCGCTCCTTTCCCGGGATGTCTCTCATCGTCAGCTAAGTAGCGGCAAGCCGGTTTCTGGCATGGACTCCCTTCTCCTGGCATATCCATGTAACAAAACCACCGTAGACCACGGAAGCGAAGCCGGTATCGGCAACATTGCCTATCTTCGCGGCAAGAGAGGACCAGCTACTCTTGCTGACCGCTGAAAGCTGACCGCCGAAAGCCGACCCCTTGCACGACAGGGTTCCCGGGCGCAAAGTACGCTCGGAAGTCAGATCCACTAACAGGAGGACCAGCCCATGTCTGATGCACCATCTCCCGTCTCCGGCCCGACGGATCTGAGCGGGCGTGTGGCGCTCGTGACGGGCGTCGGACGTCGCAGGGGCATAGGGTCGGCCGTATGCCGGACGCTCGCCTCACGCGGCGCCGACGTTGTCTTCTCTTACTGGAGGGCTTACGACAGCGGGTCACCGTGGGCGTCGGAGGAAGACGAGCCGCAGGCGCTGCTCGGCGAGTTGCGGGCCTCCGGTGTCCGGGCCGAGGGGGTGGAGGTGGATCTCTCCCCGCCCGATTCCGCGTGGCGCCTGCTCGACGCGGCCGAGAGAGCTATAGGGAGACCCTCCATCCTGGTGAACGTGGCGGCCTACTCGCGTCGCGACGGCTTCGAGGAGCTCGACGCTGAGACCCTCGACGCCCACTACGCGGTCAACGTGCGGGCGATGGCGCTCTTGAGCGTTGGGTTTGCCAGGAGGTACCCGGGTGGACCCGGGGGCAGGATCGTCAACTTCAGCTCTGGCCAGTCGCTCGGGCCCATGCCCCAGGAGCTCGCCTACGTCTCGACCAAGGGTGCAATCGAGGCCTTCACCAGGACGCTCGCCGCCGAGGTGGGGCACAAGGGCATCACGGTCAACGCCGTCAACCCCGGTCCCACCGATACGGGTTGGATCTCCAACGAGCTAGAACAGGACCTCATAGGCAGATTCCCCCTGGGTAGGATCGGGCAGCCAGAGGACGCGGCGAGGCTCGTGGCCTTCCTCGCCTCCGACGAGGCGGCCTGGATCACCGGCCAGATCATCAACTCCGAGGGCGGCTTCGTCCGTTCCTGAGCTACATAAACTGCCTCCTTGCGATACCATTACGCACCTCATGAGGGTTCCGAAAAGAATCTCCAAATTCTTCCGCGATCCACCCAGGACGTTGTTCGAAGACCTGGAGGACTCGACGGCAGAGGCGCCCGTAAGGGGACCGCTGTTCCCCAACCACCTGTTCTACGGGCTTATGACCCTCTTCTGCCTCTCCCTCATGCTGACCGCAGACTGGTTCGGGCTGCTTCTCCTCAACTCGGATGGCGTGTTCGGGAGGATCGGACCCCTCAACACCGTGCGCGTAACGGGCGTCCTGATGACCGGCATAGCCATCCCCTCGGCCCTCCTGATGTTCCACTACAAACGCCTCTATTCGTACACCTCGGACGAGAACGTCTTCTTCGCCGTAACCTTCGCCCTCTCGTTCCTGCTCGGCTCCCCATGCGTTCTGGTGGGTATATTCGGGTAAACGCCAGCTATCAGCCGGCAGCTTCTAGCTTTCAGCAAGGGGGAAGGCAGCGGCGGCCCCAGGAAAACGCTACTATCTGCCGGATGACATCCCATTATTCAACGGAAGAAGCGTCATCCGACGAGAAGCTGACGGCTGAATGCCTATAGCTGACAGCTTCCATCGTGGTGCGTCCTCGCCCAACGAGGTCTTCGGCCCAGATGGAGAGCCCTATTCGCACTACCGTGACGTGCTCACGGAGATGGAGAGAATGGGGCCGCGGGAGTGGGGGAGGAGGGCGGCTGGCGCCCGCGCGTGGCTGGTCGAGAGGCAGCGTGAGCTGGGCATGGAGCCGGACGAGGGGGTCCATCCCACAGACTTCGTGCCACGCATCGTGCCGGCCGCGGACTGGGACCTGCTGGAGCGGGGCCTGGCGCAGCGGATGCGCGCCATAAACCAGTGGCTGGTGCGCCTGGAGGCCGGACGGGACGAGGTCGTGCCAGAGGAGGTCATCAGGAGCAGCTCGCTATTCGACGCTTCAGTCCCGATGCGGTTCGGGAGCGTTCCAAACCGGCAGATGGGCTTCGACGTCGTCGCCGAGGCTCGTGCTGGCGGGTGGGAGTACCTGATCATCGAGGATAACGCCAAGATGCCGGTTGGCATCGAGCCGATGAGCCTGCTCCGGACCATGACCCCCGACGTGCTGCCCGAGTCCTATCAGACGCTGGGTGTAAAGCCGCTCGACGGTCTCATGGACCTGTTCGGCGAGGTCGTACGGGCCGCTTCCCCGGAGCCCGACCCGACAGTAGCGGTCCTCTCCACCGGCCCAGAAGACCAGTACTACATCGACCACAGGATCTTCGCCGCCGAGCTGGGGGCCATACTGGCCGAACACGACGAGGTCGAGATAGATGCCCGGGGAAGGCTCGTCCACAAGGGAACCGGCCGCAGGATCGACGTGGTCTACGAGCGCATCGAGACCGGCAGGATCTTCGATTACGTGCCTGGCCTGGTCGAGTCTCACTACAGGGGCCTGGTCAACACCGTCTTCGCGCCCAACCTCGACGTCGCCGACGACAAGGGTGTCTATCCCTTCGTGCCCGAGATGATACGGACCTACCTCGCCGAGGAGCCGGTGCTCGCCAACATCGACACCTATTCTCTGGCCGTCGAGGAGGACAGGCGCTACGTGATGGAACACTTCGGGAATCTGGTCATCAAGAGCCGCAGCGGCTGGGGTGGCAAGGACGTCCTCATCGCCCCGCAAGAGTCGAGGGAAGACGTCGAGCAGTTCCGCAAGCAGGTGGAGGAGAACCCGGTCGAGTACGTGGCACAGGAGATGATAGATTTCTCCACCCATGTCCTGTGCGAGATCGAGGACGATGACTTCGTTCTGCGCGACGCCCACGCCGACCTGCGCATCCACGCCCTCGCCCCTGACTCGGAGTCGGTCCGGATAGTGCCAGGCGCCATGACACGCGTCGCCGCCCCGGGCAACAAGCTCGTCAACATCTCAAGCGGCGGCAAGATGAAGGACACCTGGGTACTGTCACCGTAGAGCTTTCCGCTCTCAGCCGGCGCTCAGAAGCGATCCGGCGGCGCGAACCTGTACACGAACGGTTCTCCGAGGCCCTCGAAGATGCTCAGTATGAGGTTGCCCGTGGCGAGGGTCTCCTGCTCGGCAGCGTTATCCAGCGGACCACCGTAGAGCGGCTCGAAGCCCGCGTCGACGCTCAGTCGCTCGGCAACCTCTCGCGCCTCCTCATCACCGCACCACAGGTTGTTCGGCGCAACGGTCGTCTCGCCGAGCCGGTCGTAGACCGCGGCCGGGTTGGTGTTGAACGCCTTCGCCGTCGGGCCGCCCGTCCTGGACTTCACGTATTCGGCGTTGGACGGGAAGCCCTCCGGGGGGGATACGCCGAGAAGGTTGGTCGGGTCGATGAACGTCTTCCCTCCGATCCCCCGCAGGCCGTCTAGCGCTTCGGAGATAGCCTCGCCGGGGACCGCCAGCAGCACGGCGTCTGCGTCCGAGACGTCTGCGCCGTCGCGGCCTATCCTCGTCACCTCGTGTCCCGCCTTCTCCCAGAGGTTCGCGAGACCCCCACCGATGTTGCCCCTGCCCACGACCGCGATCTTCATCCCGCCCCTTTCCTCCGTTCCTGGGCCTCGGCCTCGTTCTCGACGCTCGGGCCCACATCTTGCGCCGAGGCTCGTCGTGCCCCGGGTGAACGGCGTTCCGACCAACGCCGCAAGAGGCGCTCCGAGAGGGTGCTAGATCCGGGATCGAAGTGCGAGCGTGCTCGCGTCAGATAGGGGGTGCTGGTTCGGTACAGAAAGGAGACCAGGCCCTCGTCCGCGATGGTCCGCAGCGCGCCGCGATAATAGTCGAAGACGTGGACGTTTCCAAGCTTCACGCCGGCTCGTACCGCGCCGAGCGCCACCACAGTGGATATCTCCATCACCGAACGGCCCTCCCTCCTGGAGGCCAACCGTAACTCGGAGAAGATCTCCTCCAGGCCCCTGGCGTCGGGCAGCTCCGCCGCCTGCCGCTGTAGCTCTTGCCACGAGGCGCGTACGCCGGCAACGTTCAACGGGGGTACGTCCACGGTGTCGGCCAGCACGCCGGAGGTACCTTCGAGCGCGCTCAGCAGCTCCTCGAAACTTGCCACCTCCTCTTCGGCCGAAAGCACGCCGGACTCCTCGAGCTCGGTGACCAGCACCCGCAGATACGCCTTCGAGCCCCCGATCAGGTCGGAGGCCCCCGCAAGGAGCCAGACCGGCGACCATCCGACAGCCAGAAAGCTGCCGATCTCGACCACGTTGCCAGCCGTCTTGCGTGCCATCAACTCTTGCACCAGCATCTCTTCGGTTGGAAACACGCCATCGACACCGCCGACCAGCTCGATCGTGATGCGCAGCAACCGCCCTACGACCGCCTGGTAGATCCTGGACCGTCGAACCACGAGCGGCAACAGCACCTCGCCCGTCTCGTACACCAACCCACCGGTCAGCGCGGCCCCGGCCCGCGCCGTCCTTTCGGGCAGGGAGGCCAGATACACCCGCGAGAGGTAACGCCCGGATTCCGTATCCTCGTCCTTCTTGCCCATCACGGTCGTTGTATTACGGCGGTGACGCGTTCACCCCGAGCTCCGCGTCTGCGCCACCACCCTTGCTGGAGCCTGGCGTTTCTTCCCGTGGAAGGTTTGATCAATCCACCCTCTGCAAGATACCCGACATCTCTTCGCGGTCGTAGGCGCGCATGGTCGTTGTTCTGACGCTTCCGGAGGCACAGATCTCCAGAAGGTGGGCGCTCAGGGTCTCGTCGTCGGGGGACTCGAAAACGGCGACCATATCGTAGGGACCCACCGTCCAGAAGGCCTGTTTGAACTCGGTTCCATGCTTCTTCGCGAGCTCCATGCCCCTGTCGGTCCTCTCTATGGTTTCCTTGACGTTCTTTATCCCCTGCTCGGTCCAGTTCACCAGCACGACGTACCTGGGCATATGCTCCTCCTCTTCCGCCTTTGCTCTGGGCTGTCGGGTCTCCCCGTTCGTCGTCATGATGCCAGAGGTACAGGCAGGTCACATTCTTTACTTTCACGTCCCTACGGCTTCCGGTCGGCGAGGACCGAGCGGGCGGCGCGAAGCACCCCGAGACCCCCGTAGATGGCGCCGGTGGTGGCGAGAGGCCAGGCGAGGAAGCGCGGGAAGCGGAGGCTCAGGAGTGAGACCCCGAGCAGGGCGCTGCTCGCCGCCACGGCAAGGGCTTTTTCGTGGGTCTCCAGCGGGTAGCCGCTCTTCTGTAAGGCCGTGCTACCCACGCGGAGGATGGTGGCGGATCCGCCCGATCCGCTCCCCACGACGCCCCTGCGGGCGTCACGGTCGGAGGTCTGGATCGGGCGCTCCGGACGCACCCGCGGGCGCCTGTCCGTCCCCGCCAGGCGCACCTCCCTTGCGTTGGAGAGGTCTTCCTCGAAAAGCTCCTCCATCTTTCCGGCGAAGCCGGTATCCTCTGCCACCAGGTCTATCTCCCAGTTGGTGACGAGGCTGGCGACGTTCAGGTTTGTCGAGCCAACCTTCGACCACCAGCCGTCCGCGACCATGGTCTTGGCGTGGATCATGGGTCCTCCGTACTCGAAGATCCTGACCCCCGATTCCAGGAACTGCCGGTAGCCCGTGCGGGAGAGCGCCCCGATCCAGGGCAGATCGTTGGTGGCCGGCACGAGCACCCTCACGTCCACCCCGTCGCGGGCCACCGACATGAGGGACTGGGAGAGGATCGCCATGGAGAGAAAGTAGGCGTCGGTGATCCAGAGCCGCCGCTCCACGCCCGCCGTGAGCAACTGCAGCATGCGCAACGTCCGCATCCTGCGCGGCTCCTGGACGACGACCCGCGCGGCCGCCCCACCGGCACGCGTAATGTTGTGGGGATCGGGGCACTCGTCCTCGGGCAAGGCCTCGCCCGTGACGCCCCACAACCCCGCGAAGGCCAGCTCGGCCTCGGCGACGGCCGGTCCACGGATACCGACGGCGGTATCCCTGTAGGGAAGCCCCGTCTCTGGGCTCGTCACGAGCCAGCCCTCCGAGATGCACACGCCGCCCGTGGAGGCGTACTCCCCGTCCACCGCGAGCAGCTTCCTGTGATCGCGCCGAATCATCCCAAGCGGACCACCGAAGGTGGGCGGGTTGACGGCCCTGACGTCCACACCGGCCTCGCGCATCTTCTGCCAGAATGAGCGCCGCACGTCGAGGCAACCGAACCAGTCGTAGAGCACGCGGACCCTCACACCCTCCCCGGCCTTGCTCATCAGGGCTTCGGCGAACCTCTCACCTACCTCGTCGTCCTGGAAGATGTAGTTGTCCAGGTGCACCCAACGCCGGGCCCCGGAGATCGCCTCGAGCCAGGCCGCGTAGGTGTCTGGCCCGTTCCTCAGGATCTCCAGCCGGTTGCCCTCCCGCAATGGGGCGTCGCTCGCGCGGGCGAGCGCACGGTCCAGCCGGCCGCGCTGCACGGCCACCTCGCTGGCGAGGGTGGGAGGGCTGCCATCCAGGTCCATCGAAATCCTTTCGGGCGGTGGGTTGCTGGTGGGCGCTTCGCGGGCGTCCCTACCGTTCTCTAGTCCAGGGCGCGGTGCATGGCCTCCCAGGCCAGGGTGGCGCAGCGGGTCCGGTTGGG
>DASUPX010000397.1:0-10877 GCA_036280905.1 Rubrobacter sp.
ATTCCCCTCATAGACCCGAACGTCTTCTTCGACGACGGCAGGTTCTTTCTCTACTACTCGCGCAACGCTTACCGGAACTGGGTCTGGGACCACGACCTCGGCAGATACATCGAGGAGTCGAACATCTACGCCGTCGAGCTCAACGAAAATTGGTGGAACGACCCATCGGGCCGCACCATGCCGGCCATCATCCCATCCTACGTCGACGCGAACAACGAGCCGGGCGGCATCTCCAGGCGGGACGGCTTCGTGCGGATTCTCGACTATGGTAGCGACAGGCAGCCCTGGGAGAACGCGCACGCAAACGACCATGCCACCAGCGGCGGCACGAAGAAGAACCGACGGTGGGAGGAGGGCTCGACCACGATCAAGGCGTACGTGACCAGGGACGGGCGCAGAGAAGCAATCTACTATCTGACCTATTCGGCGAACAACTGGGAGAACCCCGACTACGGCGTGGGCTACGCAACCGCCACGAGCCCGCTGGGGCCGTGGAAGAAGTATGCTGGCAACCCCATCCTCACCAAGGATCCGAGCCTGCCGATGTACTCCACGGGCCATGGAAGCATCGCGAGAAGTCCAGACGGCAGCCAGGTCTACTACGTCCACCACGGCCGTCCGAGTCCCACTGGCGGGCCGCGCAAGCTCTACACCGAGCGGCTCTTCATGCAGGGGACACCCCAGGACGCGGGCGGCAACCCCACGCTCGTCATGGACCAGGCTACGGGCGACCGGCCCGTGCCTTCCGGCGTCGCGCCCTACTCCATGAGCGCCTCGGCCACCCGGACCAGCCGCGATACCTGGCGGGTCGGGTGGCAGGTAACCAGCGCCCCGGGAGCGAGGCTCGCCCTCGCCAACCCGCTCAACAGGGTGACGGCAAGCCTGGACCAGCCCGGCACCGTGACCCCCGACGCCGACGGCCAGGGCGCGACCGTCACTATCGGCGGCAGGGTGGCGGCCCGCCTGACCCTTACCTACCAGCGGCGCAAAGCTGCCGGCGAGTACGAGGATGTCTACAACCTGGTCCGCACACCGACCGGCACGGAGCGCCGGACACCGGTCTCCAGAACGATATCCATGCCCTCAGAGCGCCCGGTAGCGTAGTGGCTGTTCGACCGGACGGCTGTCGGGCCAGATAGAGATTGTAGACTCTGGCTCGCCTTGCGAGATACAGCGCGACAGGATGAGATACACGGCGACAAGGGCGTCTCGGACTATGACGGGCGGTTCGCACCGAGCCCTACGGGTCCGCTCCATCTCGGTAACCTCCGGACAGCCCTGCTGGCGTGGCTGTTCGCGCGCTCGGCGGGGGCGCGGTTTCTGGTAAGGGTCGAGGACCTCGACCGTTCGCGGGTACGGCACGGGGTGGAGGAGGCGCAGCTCTCGGACCTGCGGGCGATCGGGCTGGACTGGGACGGTCCCGTCGTGCGACAGTCGGAGCGGACGGAATTCTACGAGGAGGCCATAGCCAGGCTCGACGCCGATGGGCTGCTCTACCCTTGCTACTGCACGCGGGCGGAGATCAGGGCCGTGGCATCGGCCCCCCACGGCATCTCTGCCTCGGACCGATACCCGGGCACCTGCCGCGGACTGACGGCTGTCCAGCGTGCGGAACGCGAGGCCGCGGGTAGACCGCCGGCGCTCCGGGTCCGTTCGGGAGACGTTTGCGTAGCCTTCGAAGACCGTCTGCTGGGACGCTTCGAGGAGACGGTTGACGACTTCGTCGTGCGCCGCAACGACGGCACGCCCGCCTACCAGCTCGCCGTCGTGGTCGACGATGCCGCGCAGGGCGTAGGAGAGGTCGTGAGGGGTGCGGACCTCGTGGACTCGACGCCGCGCCAGATCCTGCTCTCACGCCTCCTCGCCCTGCCGGAACCGACCTACGCCCACGTCCCGCTCGTGCTCGGCCCCGACGGTCAGCGCCTCGCCAAGCGCCACGGCGCCGTGGCGCTCTCGGATCGGAGCGAAGGGCCCGAGGAGTTGCGCTCGTGGATGGCGCGCACGCTAGGCCTCGCAGAAGCCGGAGAGGTGCCGTCCACGGACGATCTCCTGAATCGTTTCGACCCGGAACGCCTGCCGCGCGAACCGACCGTATGGTCGCCATCCTCGACCGCGTGAGGGGTCTGGAACCTTTCTGTTCAGGCAGCAACGTATGTCCGGGTGGCATATTGGCATCGTTCGCGCCCACAGGCATAATGGCGCTTCGGTTATCAGGTGCTTAGAGTCGGGAGGGTGGAGGGTGCGATCTGGTAGGGGAACGAGTCTCTTGCAAGCCAGCATGCTATCGATGGCCGTGGCCGTCGCCCTGATACTGGTCTGGCGATCGCCGGATGCCAGTGGGGCTAGCACCGCTACGAGAATCGATGAGAACCAGCGAGGCGTCCCCTACGCGGCAGGCGAGCTGCTGGTCACTTACGATAAGGGGGCTTCCCGGCAGCGAATCGACGAGGTAGTCGACCAGTCGCAGGCTACTGTAGCAGAAGAACTTCCCCGCTCGGATGCCCAGCTTCTCTCGTTCCCGACGGTGAAGCGCGAACGGGGAGGACACGTCAGGGAAGAGAAGCTCCAGAGGGCGAAAGTAGCCCTCCAGAAGCGCCCCGGCGTCGAGCACGTCGACTTTAACTACGCCCGGCTCCCGCAATATTCTCCCGATGACACCTGGTTCCTCGCCGGCGAGCAGTGGGGTCTGGACAATGTCAACGCCCCCGAGGCGTGGAACAAGGCCCTGGGCGTGGGGTCGAGGGTAGCGGTGGTGGATACTGGCATCGCCGGGAACCATCCAGACCTCGAGAGCCGGATAGTTGCGCAGAAGGACCTGGTCCACAACGACAGGGTAGCCGAAGACGACGCGGCTGGCCACGGCACGCACGTGGCTGGAACGGTCGGCGCCGAGACGAACAATGCTGAGGGGGTTGCCGCGACGTGCCCGGGCTGCAAACTCCTGGTTGCCAAGAGCGGAAACGTCAGGGTCCTCTACGACTCCGACATAGTTCAGGGAATCTACTGGAGTGTCGATAACCGTGCCAAGGCCATAAACCTTTCGCTCGGATCCGAAGGCAAGTCCAGGATACTCGAACACGCCGTAGACTACGCCTGGGATAACGGGGTCGTGGTCGTGGCCGCGGCCGGCAACGAGAACACGGACAGGCCCAGCTACCCCGCGGCCTTCAGGCACGTGATCTCCGTATCGGCCACTGATCAAGCTGACATGAAGGCCCGTTTCTCAAACTACGGAACGACGGTCGACGTGGCCGCCCCCGGAGTGAGCATCCTGTCCACCGTCCCCGGCGATGGTTACGGCAGAAAGTCGGGCACGAGCATGGCCTCCCCGCACGTGGCCGCACTGGCCGGTCTGCTCGCCTCCCAGAACCTTTCGGCGCCGGAAATCCGCAGGCGCATACAGAGGACCGCCACCGATCTCGGGGCCACGGGGAAGGACGACTACTTTGGCTGGGGGCTGATAGACGCGAACAAGGCGGTGAGGCGCTGAGCGGAGGAACGGGCACAGGCTTGCGTCGCCCACCAGCGCACGCAACAATGAGACGACAAGACCTATGGGGGGACGCATGCGCCTGTTGAGCGTGTTCTTTACGGCGGCGATCGCGATGTGTGGGTTCTTTGGCATGTCCGCGCTCGCCAGCACGACGGCGGAGGCCCAGGTGGACGCAGTGTGCCCGGGGGCCAGGGTGGTAGATAACGTCGGCCCCACCGAGAGGGATTTGAGGATCGGGCCCTTCACCATCACCGGCGGAAGTTTTCGTCTGACCTACGAGACCTCGGACGCGGATCAGAGCGGGCTTCCGTTCTTCGACATAACGGTGCTGGACCAAGCGGGCAAGGAGGTCGGCGGACAGGTCATCCGGGAAGAAACCGTCGCGAGGGAGATCGTGCGCGACAACCCTGGTCGCTTTACCATCGAGGCAAGGTCGGAAGACCTGAAGTACGAGCTCACCATCGAGGACTGCACAGGCAGGGGAAACCCATCCTCGGGGGATCCGAACGTACCGACGGATCCCATCCCCAGGGACCAGTACAGTAGCGATGCCGATCCCCCTAACGAGGACGTCATCGACGACACGATCTCCGACGAGCCCCTGCCCGACACGGGCGGCGTGTCCCTGCTAGGCACCGCTGTCTTCGGCTCCATCTTCGTCTTCGGCGCGTTCGCGGTCCTCAGGCCGGTGGTACGCCGGGATCCCTGATTCCGGAGCGGTCAGCTTTCAGCTATCAGCCGTCAGCCCGCTGTTCTTGACTGGAGGATGAACGTGCGTGCCAGGATGCGCGCCCGCAATTCACCGCTGCCCCGTGTCGGCTGTAAACTAGGCTTGCCCGGTAGGTCTTAAAGGGAAGGAACTAGGGATGAGCTTAGTCCGCGGGTTCGAAGGGTTGCAGCAAGTGATCGAGGAGAGCTTCGGGGAGAAGATAGTCGCGCTCAGGCGCGACATCCACAGGGAGCCGGAGCTGGGCTTCGACACGGAGAAGACCGCCGAGAAGGTGCTCGCAGCCCTCGAAGGCCTGCCCCTCGACGTTCGGACCGGGATCGCCGAGAACGGCCTCGTGGCCACGCTGGAAGGTGAGGGGGACGGGCCGACGGTGGCGCTGCGGGCGGACATGGACGCACTCCCCATCCTGGAGGACACCGGCCTGTCTTTCGCCTCGGAGACGGAGGGCAAGATGCACGCCTGCGGCCACGACGGGCACACCAGCATGCTCGTCGGCGCGGCCCACGCGCTATCCGGAATGCGGGATCGGCTGGGTGGCACCGTGAAGTTCGTCTTCCAGCCGGCCGAGGAGGGCGGGGGAGGCGGCAAGGTCATGGTCGACGAGGGCGTCGCCGACGGTGTCTCGTCCATCTTCGCGCTGCACCTCTGGCCGGGGCTGCCCTTCGGCACGGTGGCGACCAAGGGCGGTCCCATCATGGCCGCCGCCGACGCCTTCGAGATGGAGGTGAAGGCAACGGGGGGGCACGGCGCTATGCCCCACCAGGGCTCCGACGCCATAGCCATCGCGGCGCAGGTCGTGACGGCGCTCCAGACCATCGTCTCCAGGGAGGTGGACCCCGTCGAGCCAGCGGTACTGACGGTAGGGGAGATAGCCGCCGGAACCGCCTTCAACGTGATCCCCGATCGGGCCCATCTAGGGGGAACGGTTCGTACCCTGAACGCCGACCTCCGCCAGAAGATGCCGCAGCGCATAGAAGAGCTGGCCCGCGGGTTGGCGAAGGGCATGAGGGGCGACGTGGAGCTCGACTACACTTTCTCCTACCCCGTCACCGTCAACGACGGGGCCGCGGCCGACCTCGCCCTTGGCGTGGCCGAAGACCTCTTCGGCGGCGGGTCCGTGCTGGAACTGCCCAACCCCTCCATGGGCGCCGAGGATTTCTCGTACTTTCTGGAGAACCTGCCTGGTGCCTTCATCTGGCTCGGCGTCGGGGAGGATGTCTCGGGGCTGCACACGCCGGGTTTCGCCTTCGACGAAGACATCCTCCCGCGCGGCTCCGCCCTGTTGACCGCGCTCGCGATCGAGGCACTCCAGCAGGCCGGACGGTTTGGTGGAGATCCAGCCGGAAGCTAGCTGCCCGGTGGGTTGACCAGAAAGCCGGCTGCGCTGGGGCCCAGAAGCAGGAGGATGATCAGGACGACGGCCCCCAGGGGGATGAGCGTTGCGGCGGCGGCCCGGGCCGGCGTAACGTTCATGGTCTCCTTGACGGCCGTGGTGGCCACGTAGGCGCCGTAGGGGATGGCGAGGATGGGGGCGAAGGGTATCCAGAGCACGAGCCCTATGGCGCTGGCGTAGGAGAGGGAGCGGAACAGGGGTAGGAAGTCGCCCCGCGAGAGCGTGCCCCCTCCAAGCACCATCATGACGAGCAGGGAGAGCCCGGCGACGAGCAGCGGCGCGAGCACGATGGCGACCACGAGCCCGAAGAATGGGGCGTAGATCGAACCGTAGTTGAACTCGAAGAGCCAGACCATCTGGAGCACGGCCTCCAGGATCAGGTTCAGGTATAGGACGAGGGCGGCGAAGATGACGGGCCTGATGATGCCCCCGCCGGGATCCAGGCCCCGGAAAAAACGTCCCGGGTAGAGCCAGACCCCCCGCACCACGCTCCAGAAGTCCTCCGGGGAGGAAACGTATCCCAGGCCCCTGCGGTCCACTACCCTCCTTGCCTCTGTTGCCCTGGCTCCTCCACGTCGCTTTCGGGGGGCTCGCGCAGGACGTCTCCGACCCGCGTCTGGAGGGTCAGGTCCCTCGTGTCCTCGGCGGGAATCCTGGCGACGATGTCGCCGGTCTCGACGGAGACGCGCCCGTCGCCGGAGAAGCGCCCGGAGAAGGTGACGCTCCCCGACTCGACGCTCGCTTCCAGGGTGCCCAGGATCAGGTCCTCCAGGAACACGTCGCCCGAACCGACCTCCAGCTCGGCACCACCCGTGTCGGTGTTGACGTTTCGGATGGTGACGTCGCCCTGGGGCGCGCTGACGTCGACGTTGCCGCCGACGCCCCCGACCGTCACGTCTCCGGCCTTCGACGTGACCTCTATGTTGCCCGTGAGACCAGAGACCTCGACGTCGCCGGCCTCGGATTCGATCTCCACGGAGCCGCCTTCCGGCATGCGGAGCGCGTAATCGGCGCCCGTATCCCTACCCCCGTCGGTCTCTATGGTGATCTCAGATCCCTCGCGCGAGATGTCCACCGGCACCTCTGAGGCCTTCTGTTTGGCGGCGGCCGGGTCGGAGCCCCTCGCGTAACGCGTGGCCTCGTACTCGACGGACCGCGAACCCTCGACGCCCTCGACGCGCACCTGGCCGGCGGCGTTGGTCAGCCGCACGTGCGGTCTAGGACCGGCGGAGTCTACGGAGTCTCTGGCAACGCTGGTGCCCGAGATGCTGTCACCGAAGGACCGCCAGAGCAGGAGCGCGGCCACCACGAGCAGCGCCAGGATCAGGAGGGCCAGCAACAGGAACATCGGCGACGTGCGGTAAGGACGTCCACGGTCCCGTGCGGACGATTCCTCGTGCCGAGGATCCTCTTCTTCCCTGAAATCCAACGGAGAACTACACCGCTATGGGTCGACGCGGCCGTACACGTCGTCGATCCTTACGATGTCCTCCTCGTCGAACTCGCCGAAGGAGATCTCCATTATCCTGACCTCCCCGTCTTCGGAACCTTCGAGCCTGTGAACGGTCTCCCGCGGGACGAAGATCTTCTCCCCGACCTCGGGTTCAAGAACGTCCTCGCCGAGATGCACCCGTACCCCCTTGTCGAGCACGACCCACAGCTCGTCGCGGTGGTGGTGGTACTGGCTGGAGAGCTTGCCGCCGGCGGCGACCGTGATGATCTTTACCGTGCAGGGGAGGTTGTGAGTGTACTGTTCGAAGCGTCCCCAGGGTTTGTCTACCTTTATAGAAGGCGGGCGGTGATCCAAAACGTCCCCCTTTCGTGAACGAAGAGTTTAGCCTATCCAACCTCGCTTTGGGAGAAGCAAGATATCACGAGCCCGCGCCGGGACGTTCGCGCCTGCTCGCGTGGCGTGGTTAGATGTGGCGGTCGTCTACAGGAGGGAAGGCCAGTGCCAAGGATCGAGGTAGAAGACGCCGGTACGTTCGACGTGGAGGAGGGCAAGCGGCTGGTCCTCGCCATCGAGGAGGACGCTGGGGTGGATATCCTGCACCGTTGCGGATCTTATGCCAGGTGCACGACGTGCAGGATAGAGTACCTGGAGGGCGAACCGGAGAAGATGACGAGGGCCGAACTCGAGGTGCTAGAGAGCCGGAACCTGCTCGGCGAGGTGCGTCTCTCGTGCCAGGCGCTCTGTGACCATGACGTGAAGGTCCGCGTCCTAATGACCGTGGAGTCAACCGGTCTCGACGGCCCGGGCCCGCAACCCGAACCCGAGATCACCCCGGAGCCGGAATGGGTTGATAAACCCGTCTGACTCGTGCCCGTGGGGTGGTTCGTAGTTGGGATGTCGGGAATCGTTGGTCGGGTGGGTTCTATCCGACGTTGGGGATGACCTCGTGGGCGAAGCTCTCTACCGGCGTCGGGTCGTAGGCTACGCGTGGCAGGTAGGTTATGAAGTAGTCGATACCGGCCTCGACCATCGGGTGGAGTCGCCCGATGATCTCCGCCGGCGTGCCTACCAGGTACTCCTGGGAGTATTCTTGGAGGCTGCGGGAGCCGCGGGCCTCTCTAGTCGCCCGTTCGGGGTCTTCCCCGTCTTCCAGTAGGTGGACGTTGATGGAGGTGGAGCGGGTGATCTCCCCGAAGTCCCTGCCCTCGTTCTCGCAGTGGCCTTCGAGCACCTCTATCTTCCGCCTTATGGTCTCGACGTCACCGTTGCCGAAGTTGCTGGCGTCGCCCCACCGGGCGACGAGCCTCAGGGTAACCTTCTCGCCGCCGCCCCCGATCCAGATCGGTGGGTGTGGCTTGCTGACGCCCTTTGGCTCGTTGATGGGCCTGTCTATGCTGTAGAACTCACCGTCGAAGGTGGGGCCGTCCTCGGTGAACATGCGGTGAACGATCTCGCACGCCTCCTTGAACATACGCATCCTGACGGGGATCTCGGGGAAGCCGTAGCCGTAGGCGAGCCACTCGTGCTCGTACCAGCCGGCCCCCAGGCCGCATAGCAACCGTCCGTTGCTCATCACGTCCACCGTCGAGGCGATCTTGGCCAGGAGCGCCGGGTTGCGGTAGCCGTTGCAGGTGACCATCTGCCCGATCTTGACCTCTCTAGTGTCTCGCGCCAGGCCCGCGCACGCGGACCACGCCTCGAAGACGGTGTTCATGGTCGGCTCGGGAACGGTATGAAAGTGGTCGTAGACCCATACAGAGTCGTAGGATCCGGTCTCTTCCGCGACCCTCGCTACCCGCGTCATTGCCTCATACTGCTCGAATGGATCCGCAATGTCGACCAGATCCATCTTCCAACCCTGCGGAACGAAGACCCCAAAACGCACGGCCATATATCCCCCAATTTCTTGTACGGACGAACGCCAAGCATATTCCCGCCCCATTCCCCACGCAACCAACGATCAACAATTCCCACGACCCTGTAGGGGCGTTTCACGAACCACGCGACAAACAACCGCCCACCGGCCCCGAACCTCGCCAACCAGACGTAGGGGCGTGATCGAAACCCGCCCAACGACGAACCGCTGATTCCCGACACCCCACAACCCTGTAGGGGCGGTTCGCGAACCGCCCAACGAAGTCCCGTCCTACCCCTTCGAGAGGGTCTTCTCCCCGTCGGCGTTGCGGGCGAGGACGAAGAGGAGGTCCGAGAGGCGGTTCACGACGCGTATGGCGTAGGGGTGTCCTGTGGCGTACCCGGCGGCGACGAGGCTGCGCTCCGCGCGGCGCGTAACGGTGCGTGCCACGTCCAGCAGCGCACCAGGCCTGCTCTCCCCGGGGACGACGAACTCCCTTGGGATCTCCGTCCTGGAGCGCCAGTGTTCGAGGGCGTCGTCGAGGAGCTTCAGGTCTTCCTCGCCGACCAGGTTATCCTCTTTCGGCATCGCCACGTCGCCCATCACGCGGTACAGGAGGCGCTGGAGCTCGATCACGAGCCCGGACATCTCCCCTTCGGCCTCGGCACGGGCGAGGCCGAGAAACGAGCTGGCCTCGTCCAGGTCACCGACCACGACGATCTTCGGGTCGTCCTTGCCCATCCTTCCCGACCCGAGCAGCGTCGTCGTCCCGTCGTCGCCGCCGCCCGTCGAAATCGGTGGGTTGCTGTCCTTATCGCTCACGAGGTCTCTCCCTCTCTCCGATGTGCGAGACTGATTATCCCGAAGACCGGGACGGCGCAAACCGGGAGACCGCAAGCCTACACCTCACCTCCCTCGAACCGGACCGTGAATTCATCGACTTCCTGATCTCTCGCCAGAAAGCCGAGCAGGCGCCCTCCCTCCCTGGCTAGCTCCTCACGGTCCCCCCCCGTCAGGGGCCGGAAGGGTGAGATCACGAGCGTCCATCCCCCATTCTCTTTCTCGGTTCTCCAGGTCGCGCACGCAAAGCCATCGAGCAGCACGCCGCGCATCGAGCGGTCCCTGGTCAATGCCCCGCGGTTCTCGTCCGAGATGATGCGGGTTCTGTCGTGGTGGGAGAGCAACGCGTTGTCGAAGGCCTGCAAGAAGCGCGGTGGGGCCACGGTGTCGGGGGCAGGTAACGGGGCGCCAGGTACATCGAACAGCTCGCGTCCGCGCTCGTCGCGGAAGGTGACGAGCCGCGGCCTGAGACGCTCGAAGACCTCCCGTAAACCGCCAAGGCCCGACCACGCCCTCGCATCGGCGACGGTGGCCGGCCCGAAGGCTGCCAGGTAGCGAAGGAACACCCCATCCGGCGAGGGATCCGGGTCGAGAGGACTGCCCAGCCAGGACTCGGTCGTGGTCCAGGTGGCCTGCCCGCTCTGGCCCCAGATGCCACGCGGCGGTACCTGTACCAGCGGCGTGAGAAAGGTGACGGCATAGGCGAGCGAGAGAGGATCAAGATCCGGCCACCTCTCCGCCAACAACCGGCTCAACCCGGCGCGGGTGAGCGGGCGTTCCTCGAGCAACGCACGACCGTCGCCGATAAGCTCGTCCAGGTCGACGCCTTCAAGCTCGCGGCGGAAGGGGCTACCGGAGAAGGCGCGCTCGAGGACCGGCTGTATGATGGGGCGAAAAGTCAGGCAGTCACGCCCGGAGACCAGGTGGACGGTCGAGCGCATCAGCGGGCCTCGCACCACCCTGCGGTCGGAGATCAGGCCGGACAGCTCCCCGGGATCGAAGCCCTCCAGCCGCGCCCAGAGCCCGACGTAGGGCGCCTCGGGCTCCTGGGCCTGCATGCCAGCCAACCGCTCGATGGCGTCGAAGGCTGACAGGTTCTGGCGTGCCAACAAC
>DASUPX010000398.1:0-8879 GCA_036280905.1 Rubrobacter sp.
GCCAGAGAGCCTCTCCCGGCTGCAGCGGCGCTTCGACGGGGGAGAGTTCGATGTCACTGACCGTTTCCTGCACCTGGTGATCGAGACCGAAGGCCAGATGATCGGGGCGACGGTGTTGAGCAACGACGAGAACCTTCCGAGCCGCTCGGCAACGTTCGGCATCATCATCGGCGACCGGGCTTATCTCGACCGGGGCTACGGTAGCGAGGCGAGCACGCTGCTCCTCGACTACGCCTTTGCGGTTCTCGGATACCACAAGGTGAACCTTGACCTATTCGAGTACAACGTCCGCGCCAGGGTCATGTACGAGAGGCTTGGTTTCGTGCTGGAAGGGCGCCGCAGGGAGAACCACTGGACGCGAGGCCGCTTCTGGGATGACATCCTCATGGGCGTTACCGCCGAGGAATGGTGGGCAGAACACGGTAAGCCACAACCGCCCGAACTCGGCTCCGTGCGCCGATGAGCAGTGAAGTCCCCTTCACGGTCTTCCCGGCGATAGACCTGCGCGGCGGCAAGTGTGTGCGTCTCAAACAGGGCGATTTCGGCCGCAGCAAAGAGTACGATGCGGACCCGGTTCAACGGGCCCGCGAGTGGGAGCGCCAGGGGGCTGAGGCCATCCACGTCGTTGACCTCGACGGCGCCGAGCAGGGTAGCCCGGTTCAGTTGGAGCTCGTGGAGCGCATGGCTGGTGCGGTCGATGTTCCGCTACAGGTAGGAGGCGGCATCAGGAGCCTGAACGACCTGCGCGCGGCCCGGGCGAGCGGTGCGGAACGCGTCGTGGTCGGCACCGGCGCGGTCGGCGACAGGAGGCTACGGCTGGCGGCGGTCGAGGATGCCGGCCCCTCGCTGGTCGTCGCGGTCGATGCGAGGGACGGAATCGTGGCCACGCACGGCTGGCGCCAGTCTAGCGGTATCCCCGTACTCGACCTCGCCGAAGAACTGGCCGCCGACGGCGTGGCCTCTGTCCTGTTCACGGACGTGGCCCGTGACGGCATGGACGCCGGTGCGGCCCTCGAGGCGACGGCGGATGTTGCGAGAGCGATCCCTACCATCGCCAGCGGCGGCGTCCGGGGTGTCGAAGACGTGGCCGCCCTCTCCGAGTTCCCCGGCGTGGTAGGTGTCGTGGTCGGTACCGCGCTCTACGAGGGACAGGTCACGTTAGCGCAGCTAATGGCGGCGCGTCGCTAGGCTCATCCGCCGTAGAGGCGGTTCGCTAACCGCCCTCATCGTTCAATATTCCAGGCTAGAGGCCGCGGGTTCGCCCTCTTCGTATTTGGCGGCCTGCACGGCGCGCCAGGAGAACTTGGCCAGGGCTTCATGGGTGGGACCCCTCTGGCCCGCGTCGTCGTCGGCGATGGCCTCCCTCGCCGTCTCGACGGCCGCGTCGAGGGCGGCGTTGATCTCGTAGGCGCGGGCGGCCTGGTACTTGATGTTCAGGCTGCGGGAGGGCGAGGCGCCGACGGAGTAGACCAGCTCGTACTCCTCCGTGCGGCTCTCGTAGTCTCCGGTGCGCCTCACCGTGCAATCCAAAGTTGGCATGCCTGCATCCTATCATCTGCGCGCTTCCCGTCCCCGATAAGGTTGGGGTAGACTACGGCAGGAGGGCCGTGAACGATTTCTTCGAGACCAGAAAGAAGAAGCCAAGGAGGCGCAAGCTGGGGCGCTTCTTGCGTGGGGTGCGCGCCCTCTTCAACCTGGCCCTGATCCTTGGTGTGTGCGCCGTGATCGTGGTCGCATGCCTCTACCTATTCGTCTCCAAGGAGTTCGAGGGCGACCTCGACAGAACCTACCCCGAGCTTGCCGAGACCTCCTACGTATACGACGTGAACGGGCAGAAGGTAGGGGAGTTTCCCGTCGCCGAGAGCCGCGAGACCGTTGGATACGAGGGCCTCGGCGAGAACCTCCCGATGGCCGTCGTCGCCCTCGAGGACAGGCGGTTCTACGATCACTGGGGGTTCGACCCGGAGGGGCTCGCCCGCGCGGCATGGACAGACCTGAGGTCCTGGCAGGTCGAGGAGGGCGGCTCCACGCTCACGGAGCAGCTTATGAAGAACCTCTACGTGGACCAGGACGAGCGCTTCGAAACCTCCTTCCGCCGACGCTTCGTCCAGGCCGCCCTGGCTTTCACCTACGAGCGAAAGCACTCCAAGGACGAGATCCTCACGGCCTACCTGAACACCGTGTACTTCGGTGACGGGGCTTACGGGGCTCAGACCGCGGCACAGACGTTCTTCGGAAAGGATGCTAAAGACCTCAGCCTCTCCGAGGCGGCCACGCTCGCCGGCTTCCTGCACGCACCCTCGTCCTACGTTACCTGGGATGGTGACGTTATCGTGCCGCAGGCCCGCGAGCGCCGTGACTGGGTACTCCGCCTGATGCGGGAACAGGGCATGATCTCACGTCAGGAGCTCGAACAGGCTCAGGCCGCGCCCCTGGACTTCGCCCCCAGCCCGCCACCGCAGGACACCGCCTATACGCCTTTCCTCGAAAAGGTCAGGCGTGACGTGGAAGCCCGGCTTGGGCCGCAGGCCCTGCAGCGCGGAGGACTCCGCATCCAGACCACGATGGACCCCGAGCTGCAGCACGCGGCCGTCGAGACGCCCGCCGAGGTGCTTCCCTACCCCAGCGATCCCTCCGCCGCCGTGGTTACCGTGGAGCCCCAGACGGGGGCAATAAGGGCCCTGGCGGGTCAGGAAGGCGAGTTCAACCTGGCCCTCGACGCCAGAAGGCAACCAGGCAGCTCTTTCAAGCCCATCGTGCTAGCCGCCGCATTGCGGGATGACATCTCTCCCCAGAGTACCTACATCTCGCGCGAGTTGAACTTCTACTACCAGGACGAGTTCTACGAGGTCCACAACTACGACTTCGTGGAGCGGGGGGAGATCTCCGTCTCTGACGCGATGGCCGAGTCGGACAACACGGTCTTCGTCCAGCTCGCCGCCGACGTGGGCCTGCAGAACGTGGTCGAGACGGCCGAGGACCTCGGAATAACGAGCACGGTGGAGCCCTACCCGTCTACCGCAATAGGTGGACTGGGGGCGGGTGTTAGCCCGCTCGATATGGCCTCGGCCTACTCCACGTTCGCCGGCGGCGGCATCCACCGCGATCCCTACTCCATCGAGAGCATCGAGAGGAACAGCTACGGTAAGTCCGAGACCGTCTATGACCACGAGATCCGGGGCCAGCGTGTGCTGAGCGGCAACGAGGCGGCTGTCGAGACGGAGGTTCTGAGGGGTGTGGTCGAGGACGGTACCGCTACCATGTTCCACGACCTGGACGAGGAGATAGGTCATCCCTCGGCGGGCAAGACCGGAACCACGGACAACTTCGCCGACGCCTGGTACGTCGGCTACACGCCACGGCTCTGTACTGCTGTGTGGGTCGGATATCCGGAGGGCCGGGAATCACTGGTCGGTGTGCACGGCCTGGCAGAACCAAACGGCGAGACTTTCCCCATGGATATCTGGTCGGTCTACATGGCGCAGGCCACGGAGGGTGATCTCTCCCTGGACTTCCCCGCGGCCGATGAGAGTGGCCTCGATGTGGTCAGCGGCGACTACTCGAGCGGGTTCTAGCGCTGCGCTTCGCCTACGCTCCGGCTAACGCCTCCGCTCGTCAGCACGCTCCGGCCTGAAGGCTGTCGCTTGTCAGCACGGCGATTGACGCCTTCTCGGCATTTCGGGGTATTGCGGTGTGACGCTGAGCGTTCCGCTCCAGTATCGGGGCATGAACCACGAGTGGGTTGTGGCACCCCCTTGTTGATCCTTGCTTCCGTCATCCCCGTGGAAGCGTCAGGTGGAGTACATGGGGTCCATCTCGGGTCTGCTGGCGGGGTGTGCGATGCGTGCGCACGGGGTACCTCTGAAAGAGGTTGTGTTGTTGGAGTGGGAGATGTTAGACGACCAGCGGGAGGTGGGATGACCAGCGGCAACATCAGGATGGGCCCTGATCCGGACAGAATTATGAACGCTCTCAAGAAAGCTCTTCGGGATGACCCCAAGATGCGCGAGCGGCCCGCCGAGGAGGTAGCCCGCGAGTTGGCGGGGGGCGGATATCTGGATGAGGAGCCCGATCCGGTGCTCGTGGCCGAGTTGCTCGGGACCATGGATCCGGAAGGCCCTGGACGTGAGACCGACGAGCTGACCGAAGAAGGAAACCCGACGTAGGGTGGATCCGCGGCGGACAACCGCGGCCTTTCCTGCTCTGTTGCGTTAGGATGGATTCATGGATTTGCGCGGGCTCTATGCCGGTTCTTTCATAGACTGGGGGGCGGTTTCCGCCTCGTGGAACAAGCGCACCGTTCCATCCCGGTTGCTGCTCTTTGCCGCCCGCCGCTACCTCGAAGAAGGTACCAAGGCGGAGCCGGAACGCGCCGAAAAGCTCTCACAAGCCCCGCTACCCGACGAGATAAAGCTGGCCTTCGCCTCGCCGCCAGCACCGGACGCGCCCCCCTCCCGCCGCTGGGGAGAGTTCGTCGACGCGGCGATCGCGACCGAACTGGAGATGGTCTCCTACGGCGAGAGGCCGCCGCTCCTGCACGAGTTGCGAGCGGGCCTGGATCAGGCGGCAACAGAGGCGGGACCCGAGACAGACCAAGGACGCTGGTTCCTGGCCCGCCGCGACGCACTACCTGGCATGGATCTTCCCGAAAACCCGGAGTATCTTCCGATCTAGGCGTCAGGCGTCACCAGTACTTTGTATTGGGTCTTTTGGGGCCTGCTTCGATTGTGCGACGCTCGGGCGTAGCAGTCCGGTCCGGAACCCGAAACCGGTAGCCTGTAACCTGTAGCCTGTTTACAATCACGCCATCGCCGTAAACGGGATGGGATAACGAGGAGAAAGGTACACGATGGAGTCGATACCGAGTGCTAGCTACAGCCTTACCTTGCGGGTCGAGTTTCCGCACGAGGCGGGGGCTCTAGGGAAAATCCTGACCGTCGTTGGGGATGCCGACGGGCTCGTCGGCGCGGTGGACATCGTACGGATGAGCCAGGACAGGACCGTACGCGACATCACCGTCAACGCCCGCGACTCGGAGCACGGCCAGCAGATCGTCCAGGTGGTCGAGGAGATGCCCGAGGTAAACGTCGTCAACGTTTCGGACAGGACGTTTCTCATGCACCTCGGGGGCAAGATAGAGGTCCGGTCGAAGCTCCAGATCCGCACCCGTGATGACCTCTCTATGGTCTACACGCCGGGCGTGGCCCGCGTGTGCCGGGCGATCGCCAACGACCCCGAGCGCGCTTTCAACCTGACCATCAAGCGAAACACCGTGGCCGTGGTTTCGGACGGTACCGCGGTGCTTGGCCTGGGGGACATAGGTCCGCGGGCGGCGATGCCTGTCATGGAGGGCAAGGCTGCGCTCTTCAAGCAGTTCGCCAACGTGGACGCCTTCCCCATCTGCCTCGATACCAAGGACGCTGACGAGATCGTGGAGACGGTAAAGAACCTGGCGCCGGCCTTCGGCGGCATAAACCTGGAGGACATCTCGGCCCCACGCTGTTTCGAGGTAGAGGAGCGGCTGCAGAAAGAGCTGGACATACCGGTCTTTCACGACGACCAGCACGGCACGGCCGTGGTTGTTATGGCGGCGCTCATCAACTCCCTCAAGATCGTCGACAAGAAGGTGGAGGACCTGCGCATCGTGGTCAATGGCGTCGGCGCCTCTGGGGTGGCTTGCGCCAAGATCATCATGGCGGCGGGCGGCAAGAACATCGTCGGCTGCGACTCGAAGGGCATCGTGCACGAGGATCGCGACGACCTCAACGAGTCGAAGCGGTGGTTCGCCGAGCACACGAACCCGGAGGGCAGAACCGGCGACCTCTCGGACGCCATCTCGGGCGCGGACCTCTTCCTCGGGCTATCCGCCCCTGACGTTCTGGACCTGAAGCACGTCGAGAGCATGAACCCCGACCCCATCCTCTTCGCCATGGCCAACCCGGACCCTGAGATCCGTCCCGAGGTGGCCGTAGGCAAGGCAAGGATCATCGCCACAGGCCGCAGCGACTATCCCAACCAGATCAACAACGTGCTCTGTTTCCCAGGCATCTTCCGGGGCGCACTCGACGTGAGAGCCCGCGAGATCGACGAGCCGATGAAGCTCGCCGCGGCTAATGCTATAGCGGGGGTGATCCCGGACGACGACCTCTCCGAGGACTACATAATCCCCTCTGTCTTCGACGAACGTGTGGCCCCAGCCGTGGCCGAGGCGGTCGCCGAGAGCGCCAAGGAGACGGGGATGGCGAGGCGCATCCAGGAGCGCGCGGAGACGGGCCTGACGGCAACCAGCTTCTAGGTCGGTTCGCGCAGCGAACCAAGGCATCAGGCGTCAGGCATCAGGTAGGGTAGACGACGGTAACTCACGATCTGCCCTACCACATGAACTGACCCCACGCGAACAAGATTCGCGCAAACAAACACCTGTAGCCTGACACCTGTAACCTTTATTGGACTTCTCCCAACTGCGGAATAGAATCTACATGTGGCCAGAATTTGCCAGATCTTTGTATGCGCCACCCCGGGCGAGGGACGCTGCGGCGCCAAAGGAGGGGGAGAGCTCCTCGAGGCTTTCAGGGAAGATGTGAGCCGGCGGGGTTTCAGCCCGACCGCCGTGCTCCGCAACGCCTGCACCCGCCGCCACGAGGAGGGACCCGTCGTGTTCATCTACCCCGACGACGTGTGGTACACGCGGGTCAAGCTCGAAGAGGTGCCGGAGATTGTGGAGCGCCACCTGGCACCAGGAAGGCTACAGGCCACAGGCATCAGGAAAGAACGTAGCAGCTGATCTTCCTGCCGCCTGAAACCTTTAGCCTGATGCTTATCTAGAATCCCACTCGTCCAAGTGTACGCTCCATCGCCCAATCGGCGCCTGTGAGAAGCCTGTCGCGCCTGCTCTTCAGGTAGTACAGCAGGACGCTTCTGTAGAGGGCCTGCGCGGCGGGACCCCGAAGCTTGAGCCCCACGGCGTCGGCCACGGCGCTCTCTGGGCCGAGGCTCACCACGTAGCCCCGGTCGAAGAAGCGGAACGGGGGCCTACCGCGTTTGCTCTGCGCACCGCGCAGCCTGCGTTTGAGGTCTCGTGCGACCCAGGGTCCCTGTTGCACGGCCACAGAAGCGGTGGGGGGCAGGGGACCTAGGCGCGGCTCGGTGTAGACTCCGGCGTCGCCCAGCACGTAGACATCGGGATGGGACGGCAGCGTCAGGTGCTGGTCGACGTGTACCCGTCCCGTTGCGTCGTGTTCTCCCGGCAGTTGCTTCACGAGCTGAGGAGCCTCGACGCCGGCGGTCCACACTCGCGTCCCCGCGTCCAGCCAGTGTTCGCCGGCAAGGACGCCATCGGCGCTTGCCTTCTGCACGGGGGCGTTCAGGCGCACCTCGACGCCGAGGTCCGAGAGCGTTTTGCGCGCAACGTTGTCGAAGTACGGGTCTAGCCAGTCCATCAGACGGCCCGTGGCCTCGATCAACACGACCCGTGGTTTCTCCGCCGGCCCCCGGTACGAACGCTTGCCCAGGTAGTCGAACAAAGTGGCCACCTCGGACGCCAGCTCTACCCCCGTGGCCCCGCCCCCGACTATCGCCACGGTCAGGCTGCCGGCTGGCGGGCCTGCTCCCGGCATCGTGGCGGTGCGCCAGGACCCGGCCAGGGAGCGCCGGAGAAGAAGTGCATCGTCCAGGCTCCAGAAGTGCTGGAAGTGGTCGAGCAGATCAGATGCCGGCTCCGAGGCTACGCTCCCCGGGTTCATGACCAGGTACTCGTAGCCGATGGTGCCCTCCGCAGTCTGCAGGGTCTTCGCATCGAGGTCGACCCCAAGAACCTCGGCTTGCAGAAACTCGCAGGAGCCTTTGCAGAGGGGAGCGATAGGCGAGACCACGCTCTCGGGGTGGATGCGGCCAACGGCGACCTCGTGTATCAGGGGCACGAAGGCAAACTCTTTCCTGCGGTCGATCAGGAGGGTCTCGCCGGGCCCGCGCAGGATGGGGGGAAGGTTCCTCAGTAGCGAGGCCCCCGCAAACCCCGCACCCACCACGACCACGCGTGCCCCGCGCTTGGTGTTGATGCTACGGGCCACCCGCGATAGCTCCTTTCCGATGTCTCGGCTCTGGATCGAGAATTGCCACTGTCAAGAGATTATATCTATTGCCTCTCCCCGTCTCGGCGAGGCGCTTTACAAAACGCGCGGCCGAACGTAGACTGCATCAATTGCCGGCGTTTGGGGTGCCGGCAGTAAAGGGGTGTCAGGAAACTCGGGGAACGACCCCTGAGGGGGCTAGAAAGGGACCATCTTGGTGATGAAGGAGGGAATGGGCCTCGGCGATATCGCGCCTGGGCTCATCGTGAGGCACACCAACCGCCGCCTGGGAAAGCTGGAGCCCTGCGAGGCGAGCGAGCGTCTGATCTCGGGCCGCATCTCGTTCTCCGAGTTCGTGGACCAGGTCGGAGAAGAATACAGCGAACTGCTCGACTTCATGATGGACAACGACCTTCACCCCGGACGCCCGGAAGAGGTCCTGTTCTGCATCGACTGTCACGCCGGCCTCTACGACCGAAACGTCCTGCGCCATCAGCTGGAAGACCTGTACAAGCGCGGCTGAGCGCGGCGCTTCGCACCGCGCTGCACGCTCCAGCCTAGCGGCTGTCGCTTGTCGGCAACGCATCGGCTTCGCCTCGCTTTCGGCTGGTCGTCTCGGTTCGCATCGGTGGCTTCGACAAAAGGCTTTCCTGGGCATCGAACCGTTAGAGCGGCAGGGTGCAGGCCGCAGCGGGATCTGGCTGAAAGCGAGCCAAGCGAAGCCGGGCGAAGCGTGCTGACAAGGCGCGAAGCGCCGTGCTGACAAGCTTACGCCGACAGGCCGAAGCGCGCTATGCGGGCTCTACGATC
>DASUPX010000399.1:0-25502 GCA_036280905.1 Rubrobacter sp.
CTCCACCGCCACCAGATCCACCGCCACCAGATCCACCGCCACCACCAGACCCGCTACCACCGGACCCGCTACCACCGGAGCCACCGCCACCGGATACACCGTCGCCAGATCCGCCGCCGCCTGATCCGGAACCACCCTGCCCACCGGGTTGGTTCGCGTTGCCTCCTCGGTCTTGCTGTCCGGGTATCACCTGCAGCTCCTGCGTCTCCTGCGGCACTGGCGTCGCTTCGGGTTGCTCCTCATCATCGGGCGGGGCTGTTGCCTCGGGGGAGGAGGCGGCGGGTGAGGCGGTGGTAACCGGTGGGGGACCGGCGCTGTAGTAGAGGGTCACGGCTGAGCCGGGTGCGAGCGTCGCGCCGACCCCCGGGTCCGTCGAGAGCGCGGTTCCCGCTGCCTCGTCGCCTTCCACCTCAACGGGGTTGGAGTTCAGCCCGACCCCAGACAGGGTCGCCTGAGCCTGGGCGAGGCTCAGGCCGTACACCTCGGGGATCTCGACTGGCTCTACGCCAAGGCTGACCGTAACGGTCACAGCGGTCCCCGGCTCCACCCTCTCCGTGTCCGAGGGGTCCTGGAAGAAGATGCTGCCCTCGGCCACATCGGTGTTGTATTCCCTGCTTCGCTCGCCGAGCTCCAGATTGGCCTCCTCGAGCACCGAGCGGGCCTGCGCCGGGGTGATCCCGTATAGCTGAGGAACGTCCACGCTAGACGGCCCTGTTCCCACGGTGATGGTCACGCCGGACCCTACCTCGGGCCGCGCGCCGCCCTCCGGGTCCTGGCTGACGACCTTCCCCTCGTCTCCGAAGGAGCTTTCCTGCTCCTTCACCTCCACCTCGAAGCCTGCCTCCTTCAGCTCCTGTTCGGCCGCGGCGCGCTCCGAGCCGACGACGCCTGGCACGCTAGCCACGCGGGTGCCCACCACGGTGACCGAGATCTCCGAGTTCTTGTCGGCCTTTCCGGTGGAGGGATCCTGCTGCGTTATGGTGCCAACGGGTTTCTCGCCCTCGATCCTGTCGGATACCTCGATGTCGAAGTCGTCCCCGTATTTATCCTGGGCACCCTCCAGGTTCATGCCGACGAGGCCTGGAACGGCGATCCTCGGCACCTCCTTCTCGGCTGTCCCTCCCCGGAGCAAGCTGTAGCCGCCCCAGCCAAGGCCGGCCAGGAGCAGGAGCCCGAGGAGCACGAGCAGCAGGGGCACGAACCTTCTGCTCCGCTTCTTGCCAGCCTCCGCGACCCGCGGGGGGGGTGTTGCGCCCATGCGGGTGGTCTCCGCTGCCGCCGCCGGCATGGCGCGGGTCATCAGCTCCGTCGTGGCTTTCGAGGGGTCGAGGCCAGCGCCGAAGCGCTCGAGGTCGTCTATCAGTTCGGCGTCGCTCCCGTAACGGTCGTCGGGGTTCTTGGCGAGCAGCCTCAGCGTTATGGCGTTTATGCCGTCCGGGACCGAAGGGTTCAGCTCTTGCGGTGGGCGCACGTGCCCGTTCACGTGCTTCATCGCTATCCCGATAGGCGTGTCGGCGTCGAAGGGTAGCTCGCCGGTCAGCATCTCGTAGAGCACTATGCCAAGCGAGTAGAGGTCGCTCGCGGGTCCCACGTGTTCGCCCATCGCCTGCTCGGGCGAGATGTAGTGGGCCGTGCCCAGGATGTGCCCTGTGCGGGTCATGGTCGACGAGGACGCAGCCCTGGCTATGCCGAAGTCCGTAACCTTCACGTCACCGGAGCCCGTCACCAGGATGTTGTGCGGCTTGATGTCGCGGTGGATCACATCCCGCTCGTGCGCGGCCCTCAGGGCCTCGGCCATCTGGAGCGCCACGGCCGCCGCCGTGTGGGCTGGCAGCGCGCCGCGGCTCAGGATGCGGTCCTTCAGGGTGCCGCCGGGCAGGTACTCCATCGCGATGTAATAGGTCCCGTCCTCGGACTCGCCCCTGTCGAAGATGGAGACGATGTTCGGGTGGGAGAGGGCGGCGGCGCTCTGGGCCTCCCGCTTGAAGCGCTCGACGAACTCCTCGTCGCCCTTGTAGCGGGTGCTCATCACCTTGAGGGCCACGTCACGGTCCAGGATATCGTCGTGGGCCAGGTAGACGTCGGCCATACCGCCGCTTCCCAGCGGTCTTTTCAGCCGGTAACGGTTGTCTACGAGTTGCTGCACGAACTATGAAGTATAAACGCCAGACCCCACAACGTTCAGACTCCCTCCTTCAGATAGGCCTGCATCAGGCGTGCCGCCACCGGCAGGGCCCCCTCATCTGCCCTGCCGCCGTTCTCCACCATGACGCACATGGCGATCTTCGGGTCGTCGGCGGGGGCGAAGGTGATCCACCACGAGTGTGCCTCCCCGTTGCCCGACTCGGCCGTGCCCGTCTTGCCGGCGACCTTGACGCCCTCTATCTGGGCCTCGGTCAGGCCGCCCTGGATGATGACCTGCTGCATCATCTCGTTGAGGGTAGCCGCGGTGTCAGGAGGCAGGGATCTGGTCCTGATGCTGGCGGTTGGCTTGTCCAGGATTATGCCGTCGGGAGAGCGGACCTCGCGCACGAGGCGGGGCTCCACCATCCTGCCGTCGTTGGCGATTGCTGCGGTGACGAGGGCCATCTGGAGCGAGTTGGTCTGCACCTCACCCTGCCCGAAGGAGGTCTGGGCCAGGGTCCCCGTGGTCCACTGGTTCGGCGGCAGGCTGTTCACGGTGCTCGTCGCCACGGGCAGGGGGAAGTCCTCGTAGGTGGAGCCGAACCCGAAGTTCTCGGCCATCTGCTGCAGGGCGTCGGCCCCCAGGATTTCGACCGCGAGCTTGGCGAAGACGACGTTGATGGAGTAGGCGAGCGCCTGGGTGAAGGTTACCTTCCCGAAATCCTTGCCCTGGAAGTTGGTGACGGTGTAGCCCGGCAGCTCGTAGGCCCCGCTGTCGAAAAATTCGTCCTGGGGCCTGACCCCGGCCTCGAGCGCCGCCGCCGCGGTTATAACCTTGAAGACCGATCCGGGCGGGTACAGGCTCTGGGTGGCCCGGTTGATAAGGGGGGCGTTGGGAGTGCTGGCAAGCTCCGGGTAGTTGTCGTCGATGTCGTTGGCGTCGAAAGAGGGGGAGGAGACCATGGCGAGGATGTCCCCGTTTTTGGGGTTGATGGCAACGATGGAGCCCCTGCCCGTGATGCTTTGCTGCAGCTCCTGGTAGGCGAGCTCCTGAAGCCCGGCGTCGAGCGTCAGGACCACGTTGTTGCCCGGCTGCGGACCCCCCGTGGCCCGGTTTATGAGGTCGTCGAGGGTCTGCGGCTCACCAGCGATGCTTGAGAGGTCGGTATTGTTGGCGATCTCTATGCCGGTCGCCCCGTAGCGGGTGCTCCAGTAGCCGACCACGCTCGAGAACGGCTCACCAAGCGGGTAGACGCGGTCGTAGACGGGCCCCTGCGGCGTCTCCCGCTTCTCGCTCCTTGCCAGCACTGTCTCGCCGTCGCCGGCCAGGATCAGGCCGCGCGGCGAGGAGATGCTCCTCTGGGTCTGGAACCCGTTCTCGGGGTTGTTGGCCAGCGCCTCCCTGGAGTAGACCTGCCAGTAGGCGAGCACGACCACGAGGCCGAAGAAGCCGGCGGCGAAGAGGTAGAAGGTGCGCCTGACCTGGGCGTTCACGAAGTCCACCTTTCGTCCCTGTAGACCAGCCCCTCGGCCTCCCTGCGGCCAGCCCTCTCCGAGACGAGCAACAGCAGGCCCGTCAGGATGAAGTTGCCTACTACCGAGGAGCCACCGTAGGAGACGAAGGGGAGCGTGATGCCGGTTAGCGGAATGGCCTTGGTGACCCCCCCGACGATGATGAGCGTCTGCAGGGCGAACATGGCCGTCAGCCCGAAGGCGAGGAGCTTGGAGGCGTCGTCCTCGGCGAGGAGCGCTATCTTGGTACCCCTGTAGGTAAAGGCGAGGAAGGCGAGCAAAACGGCCGTAGCGCCGAGCAGGCCAAGCTCGCTTGCCACCGCCGAGAACACGAAGTCGGTCTCAACTTCTGGGATGGTCTGGGCGAAGCCGGCCCCGAGCCCGGTGCCGAGCAGGCCGCCGTCCGCGATGTTGAAGATGCTCTGCAGGATCTGGAACCCCGTCCCGTCCGGGTCGCGCCAGGGGTCGAGCCAGCTCTGCACCCGAACCTGCACGTGGTCGAAGAGTAGGAACGTCACGAAGGAGCCGAAGCAGAACAGGAGCCCGCCGAGCAGGATGTAGGCGATTCGGCCCGTCGCTACGTACAGCATCAACAGCGGCACGCCGAAGAATAGCAGGCTCGAGCCGAGGTCCTTCTCGAAGACCAGGAGACCAAGGGAGGCGGCCCACACCAGCGCCACCGGCCCGAAGTACTTGATCGCCGGCAGCTCCACGCCGAGAAAACTCCGGCTCGTTGCCGCCATCACGTCGCGCTTCTCGGCCAGGTACCCGGCGAAGAACACGACGAGGGCGATGCGGGCGAACTCCGAGGGCTGGAACCCGACGGGGCCAAGGTCGACCCAGAGCCGCGCGCCGTTGACCGTGTAGCCGAGAGGCGTGAAGGTCGAGGCTATAAGGAAGACCGCGAAGATGGCGAGCAGGTACTTGTAGTCGAAGAGGCGGTCGTAGTTGCGGAAAAACAGCACCAGCAAGAACATGGTGCCGCTCCCCACCAGGATCCAGACCGCCTGCGTGAGAGCGAGCGTCTCGGCCCCCTCCACGTCGTAGGTCAGGCGGAAGACCATGACCAGGCCAAGCCCCGTCAGCAGCGTCACTATCGGAAGCAGGAGCACGTCCGAGTGGGGCAGGAGAAGCCTCACCCCGGCGTAGAGCGCGAAGAGGGTACCGGCGTAGTAGGCGCCGTAGACAAGCGGCGGGCTCGTCGCCTCCTGCACGAAGATGAGGGTGGCGAACCCGAGCGTGGTAACGAGCAGGGCCAGTACCATGGGCGTGAAGGCGCGCTGGGTCACCGCAGGATCACCCTAACTACCCAGGTCCCCGAGGATCTGCTCGGCCTGGCTCTCGGTGTATAGCTTGTGGTTCTCTATTGGCTCCCTGTAGGGACCCTTGATCTCCGCCTCGCTGATCCCGGGCCGGCGCCATTCCCGGTTGAGCTCCAGACCAAGGGGCGCGTACGGCAGGCCCTGGTAAGCCACCACGTCCCCTCCCTCGAAAGCGAAGTAGTAACGACTGGACCCCCAGAGGTAGGCAGGTACGAGCGCGATAGCCAGAAACGCCAGGATCGCGAGCCCCCTGACGAGGGCGGCGAGCACCCGCCTGAAGCCGCTCTTGCGCTTGCGGCGCGCGGCCTTCTGGTGCCGCCTAGCCCGGTCCTGGGCCCTGCGGGGGGACTCCCTACGGGAAGACTCCCTGGTGGGAGGCGGCGGGCGGGCCTCCGGCCGCTGCGCCGGCAGTTCCACGGCGTTCATCTCGCTGGTGCCTGACCTCCGCTCGCTCTGGCGGCGCACGCGGCGGGGCGGCGGGGCCTGCTCCTTCACGTCGACCACGATCACCGTGATGTTGTCGTTGCCGCCGGCGTCCAGAGCCGCGGCGAGGAGGCTTCGTGCCGTCCCCTCGGGGTCCTCCGGGGACTCGAGCAGGAGCTCCGAGATCCTCGCCTCGGGGACCATGTCCGAGAGGCCATCAGAGCACAGCAGCACGCGGTCGCCCGCCTCTATGGGGAGCACGGTGGTGTCGACGGCGACGTCCTCGTCGGCCCCAAGGGCCCTGGTGATGAGGTTTTTCTGCGGGTGCTCGGCCGCCTGGTCCCTGGTCAGGTCGCCGCTCCTGACCAGCTCGGCGACGAGCGAGTGGTCCTCCGTTATGGGGTTCATCTCGCCACCGCGGAGGAGGTAGGCCCGCGAGTCTCCCACGTGGGCCACCTCGGCCAGCGGCTCCTGCTGCGTGCCGCCGAACCTTATGGCGACAACCGTGGTACCCATCCCAGAGAGCTTCTCGTCGGTGCGGCCTGCGGCCAGTATCCTGCGGTTCGCCTCCGTTATGGCGCTCTTGAAAGGCCTGTCCGGGCGAAGCTCCCTCAGCACCTCAACGGCCAGAGAGCTCGCAACCTCGCCCGCTTCGAAGCCCCCGATGCCGTCCGCGACCACGAAGAGCGTCTCATCCTCGCCATCGCCGATCAGCAGGGCGTCCTCGTTGTTCTGGCGGACCTTGCCGGCATCGGTGACGCCGAACGGCTCTAGCTCCAGGAAGGGCAAGCCGCTACTCCTCGTACCTGAACGTGGTCGAGCCGACCCTCACGGTGTCGCCGTGCCGGATTGGCGTGGCACCCACGGTCTTGCGTCCGTTCACGAAGGTGCCGTTCGTCGAGCCCAGATCCTCCACGTAGAGCAGGCCGCCATGCCTGGTCAGTTGCGCGTGGCGCCCCGAGGCGTAGTCGTCGCTCTTCAGCACGATCGTGCTACCCGTCGAGCGGCCCACGCTCGTATCGCCGTCCCCGATCTCGAAGCGTGTCTCGGGGGCCAGGATCTCCGAGTCCTCGACCACCAACTCGGGGACGCCGTTGGCACGGGACCTGTAGACGCCGTTACGGTCCCTGCTCTGCCCAGGCACATAGGGCTCGTCGTTTGGGATCTTTCTGAGGTCCCCGATGCTGCGGCTCATCACGGCGTAGATGAAAGCGAAGAGCAACAGGAGGATCAGGGCCTTGGCCGCCAGGAGCGGCACCTGTAGCTCTAGCATGCGCTAGCGTCTCCCGCCAGACTCCTCGCCCGGAGAGTCTATGCGGCGGATGAAGCGGGCTGTGGTCTGGCCGAAGGTCAGCTCGTCGCCGCCTTCGATCATCTCGCGGTCGATGGGCGCCCCGTCCAGCATGGTCCCGTTGGTCGAACCGAGGTCCTCGACGACGAAGCCGTTGTCGGAGCGCGAGATCCTGGCGTGCCTCCTCGACACGTTGGGGTCGTTTATGACGATGTCGTTCTCCTGCGAACGCCCAACCCCCCACGGTCCCCGGCCTGCGAGGGCGTGCACGTCGTCTTCCAGGGCGAGCTCTACGATCTCGCGCGCGAGGCCGTGACGCCTTGCCTCGTCGGCCGAGATGGCGGCTGTGCCCTGCTCCATCTCGCCGTCGGATGCCTCGTCGGTGCGGAAGATGCGGGTCTGGCCCGAGGTGTCCTGCGGGGCCCCCTTCTCGCGCGGGCCGTCGCCGCCCGTCAGCTTGGCCGTTACGCCGAACTCCCCGAAGCGGAGGGTCTCTTCCGACTCGAAGCGTATCCTCGGCGGGGTCATCAGGTGGTAGTTCTTGTTCTCGGCGTGGGTGGAGGCGTACTGGATCAGCTCATCCCTCAGGGAGGCCTGGTAGGCCTGGATGGACTCGGTGTCCTCCCTGGAGAGGTGGACCGTGAAGTCGTTGGGGGCGTAGGTGCGGGAGATCGAGACCATCCTGCCCTCATCCATCTGCTTGGTCAGGCCCTTGGCGATCTCCACCGGGTGGATCTGGCGCCTGAACGCCCTTCCGAAGACGCCCTCGACCAGCGACTCCATCCTCTTCTCGATGTGTTTGAGGAATCCCAAAAAGACCTACTCTCTCACCCTCATCGCCAGGTACCTGAGCACCCCGTATATTATAGCCGCGAGCCCTAACGAAATCATATCCGAAGCGAGCGTTCCCTGGGGCGCTCTCTGGGAGACGAGCATAGCATAACCGAGCGCCCCGCCGACCATCGCGACCGCCAGCCCAACCAACCACTTCCCGCTCCACTCGCCGAGCGCGACGACCCCGGCCATCGCCGCCCACAGCAGCACGAGAAGCGGCAGTTTGGGGAAGTACTGCAGATACCCCTGGGCGTACTCGAGCACCACGCCAACCCCGGAGGATATCGGCAACACGTCGAGCCTCGCCCCCGAGTAGGGAAGCTGGGCGTAGGGGCTACCGTCGGCGAAGAAGCCGTTGCGAACCGTGAGGTCGTAGCAGATCAACGTCAGGGCCCCGGCCGCCGCCGAGAGGCACGCTCCCAGGGGGCGCATGAGCGCGCCGAAGAGAAGGGGCACACCGGCCACAAGCGCGCTCCCGAGGACCGTTCCGAGGCCGAAGAGCAGGGCCAGGGGTACAGCGAGGGCCGGACCAAGCGGCAGCTTCCGCACGTCGTCGTCTATAGAGCCGGCGCCCATCACCCATGCGCCCCCAAGCACGGGCACGATGGCGGAGAACCCGAGGCCTGCCCCGTTGGTCACGAGCATTACGGTCAGCGCGACTATGACCCCGAGCGCGCCGAGGCGCGGCAGCAGGTAGGCAAGCACGCCGAGCCCGGCGGCGACGCCGACGGCCTGCGCGCCGTCGGCGAGGACCCTGTCAGCGAGCAGGAACCCGAGCCAGCCCGCGGCCACGCCGTTGACGAGACGTAATGCCCCGTCCTTCAGGCCCTCCGGGAGCCTCTCGGTTCTCTCGCGCAGCGCCGGGGAGACGCTACCCCTCGGGGCCTTCCTCCCCGTCAGCAGCTTGACGGCGGCCCACGCGCTCTGCGGGCGGTGGGCCGGGTTCGGGGAGGTCGCCCGGTCCACGAACTCCCTCAGGCGCGGCGTCGGCTCGTAGGGCTGGTGGGCCAGCAGGGTCCGGGCCGTGGCCCCCACCGCGTAGATGTCCGTTAGCGCGGTCGGGTCGGCGCCGTCCAGGATCTCCGGCGCGATGTAGCCAGGCGTGCCAACCGCGAACCCCACCCTCGTCAGCCGCGTGTCGCCGGCCCGGAAAGCAACCCCGAAATCCGTCAACTTCACGCGCCCGCGCTCGTCCACGAGCGCGTTCTGCGGCTTGATGTCACGGTGGATGATGCCCTGCGCGTGGGCGTAGACCAGGGCCTCCAGGATCTGGGTAAGGGAGTTTACGATCTCCTGGACGGAATACGACTTGGCCGCCTCGTCCAGAGGCATCCCGTTCACGTACTCCGTTACAAGGTAGACCTCGTGGTCCCCCGGGATGACCTCCAGCGTCTCGACGATGTTCTTGTGTCTCAGGCCCTCCGCGATCTGGCCCTCCCTCAGGGCCCGCGAGCGCTCACCCTCGCTGTAGACGGGGATAACCTTGACCGCCACGTCCTTCCCCCTGAGGAGGCCCTTCAGGGAGCGGGCACGCCAGACGGTCGCGAAGCCGCCACGTCCGACCATCTCGGCCAGCGCGTAGCGCCCCTGTCCCTCGATGTAGCGCGTCTCCGTCACATCTGAAAAGCTATTGTATAGCTTTTCACCACGCTCCGGCTAACTCCTACGCTTGTCAGCTCGCTCCCTTCGGTCGCTTTCAGCCAGATTCCTCTGCGGCCTTCACCTTCCGCTCTAACGATTCGATGCCCGGAAAAGGTTGGTTGCCCAAGCCGCCGTTACGGAGAGAGACGACCAGCTGAAAGCGAGACGAAGCCGATGCGTTGCCGACAAGCGACAGCCGCCAGGCTGGAGCGTGCTGAGGAGCCGGCGTAGCGGAGCGAAGCTGGCGTGCTGACAAGCGTAGGCGTAGCCGAAGCGTGCTACAATCCCGCAGGGATTGTGGGCGAGTGGCGGAATTGGTAGACGCGCTAGGTTCAGGGTCTAGTGGCCGAGAGGCCGTGGGGGTTCGAGTCCCCCCTCGCCCACCACACGGTTCAGGGGGTTTCGAATAGACCGCAGGTCCCACAGGGCAGCCCCGAAGTCCCGCCGTCCGAGGCGGTCGGGCCGTCCCAGGAGACCCCGCAGCAACCCCCCGCAGCGCCGCCGCAGGACGCTTCCGGCCTGGATCACCCTGATCGGCTCGCTGTTGCTCCTGATCGTGGTCTTCGGGTTCATCTTCTTCGTGGCCCGGGGTTGCGTGGCAACCCAGCAATCTACCCAGGTCCGCAAGTACATGACGAGCGCGGATAGCCTCCTGGGTGATTCGTCCAACGCCGGCAGGGGGGAGCTGCAGAGCGTGCTGAGCAACGCCGGGGGTGATGCGGCGAAGCTGGACGACGGGTCGCTCGCCCAGGTGGCCAACCGCGCCGAGCAGCAATACCAGCAGGCGTTGCAGCAGGAGGAGATCCCACCCGAGTTCGAGGACTCTCACCACTACATAGTCACGGCGCTTGGCATAAGATTCCAGGCCACCGACACCCTGGCTCAGGCGGCATCCGGAGACGAGGAAGGGTTCGAGAAAGACCTCGCTACGGCCGTTGCCGACTACAGGACCAGCGACACCATCATCGCCGATTTCTACGTTCCGGCCGTCAAACGCTCCCTCGAGACGGCGGGACAGACCGGGGATCAAACCTACCTCCAGGAGCCGCAGTCGTTCATGGATTACGGGGCGCTGGGCTTCGACGCCGAGCCGACGACGGGCACAACCGGGAGCGACCCGAACGCCCTGCACGGGGTGCAGGTCACGTCCGTGCAGGTGGCCGGAAAACCACTCCGTCAGGACGGTCAGGTGGTCCTGACCGGCCCGGACGAGCCGACCTTCGCAGTGCGGGTCACCAACGGCGGTGAGGTGACGGAGACGGGCGTCGAGGTGGAGGTCATCATGAACACTGCCGCCGAGCGCCAGGCTCAGAGCGAGACCATATCGCGCCTCGACGCCAAGAAATCGACCACGGTGGAGGTCGGCGGCTTCCTTCCGGGCGAGCTCGACGAGACCGCGAGGGTCTCTATCAAAGTGGGCCCCGTGGAGTACGAGAAAGCCACCTCCAACAACACGCTCACGGGAGCGGTCAAGTTTGGGATATAGGGGGTGCCGCGCGTGGTAACAGCCATAGTACTAGTCAGAACAGAGCGCGAGCGTGTCCAGGAGGCCGCCCAGGCCATGCTCGACATAGAAGGGGTCACAGAGGCCTACTCGGTAACCGGCCCCTACGACCTGGTCGTCATGGTCCGCATCCCCGACTTCGAGAGCCTCGCCGAGATCGTCCCCGAAAAGATCGCCCAGGTCCCCGGCGTGGCACGCACCGAGACCATGGTGGCCTTCCGCGCCTACTCCAACTACGACCTCGACCGCGCCTGGAGCATCGGGTTCGAGTAGAGGCGGCTAACGCCTCCGCTTGTCGGCAACGCTTCGAGCCTGAAGGCTCTCGCTTTCGGCCGGTCGTCTCGATTCGCAACGGTAGCTTCGACATAGGGCTTTCCTGAGTATCGAACCTTCAAAGCGGAAGGGGGCAGGCCGCAGCGGGATCGGCTGAAAGCGACCGAAGGGAGCGTGCTGATAGCGAGCTCTAGGCGAAACCGGGCGAAGCGTTGCTGACAAGCGGAGCCCGGAGGGCGTAGTGTGCTGACGAGCGTAGGCCGAAGGCCGCAGCGGGCTATGTCGGGCGTGTTCCTTCTATTAGGAAGGCGACCACGTCCAGGAAGTCGCCGCTTTTTTCGTAGACCCTGCGCTGGTGCTGGCTTCCCGTGCCGCCTTCTACGATCTCGAGGATGCCTTCCAGATCGTCCTCGCAGTCGAGGTCTTTGGCGTGGGGTTGGAGGCGCTCGACCAGGGTGCGGGCTAGGTCTCTGGCTGGGATCGTCCTGTCCAGTTCGGCGTCGTAGAAGGCCGCGTCCATGCCGTGCCTGGCGGCACGCCACTTGTTCTCCAGCGTCAGGTGCGGGTTGTACGGCTTGTGCGGGCCGACCTCCCCGAGGACCTCGGCCACGAGGCACCTGGTAAGGGCGGTAAGGTAGGTGGTGTACTTCAGGCTGGTCTGGGAGTCGAGCACCCGCAACTCTATGGTCCCGATACCCGGGTGGGGGCGCACGTCCCACCAGCAGTAGGTGTAGTCTTCCATCGCTCCCGCGGCCACCATCAGGTCCACGTATTCCTCGAAGGCCTCGTATTCGGGGAAGGCGGGGGGGAGGCCGGCGCGCGGGAAGCCCTCGAAGATCTTCACCCTCGACGACTCGAAGCCCGTGTCGAACCCTTGCCAGAAAGGTGAGTTCGCCGAGAGCGCCAGCAAGAGCGGCGCCAGCTCCGAGAGACGGTTGTGGGCAATGATCGCCTCCTCCGGGCCGGGAACGGCGACGTGAACGTGCTGGCCGAAGATCACCTCCCGCTGCGCGATCCAGCGCAGCGTCCTTATCACGTTCTTGTAGCGTTCCTGGTCGGTGACCTTCTGGTCGCGGTAGCGGGAGAAGGGGTGGGTGCCCGCGGAGGCGAGCGAGGAGCCGCAGGCTGCGGCCCACGAACCAACCCTGCCGCGCAGCTCACGCAATTGCCTCTCTGTCTCGGCGACCGTGTCGCAGACGGAGGTCTTGATCTCGAGCACCGACTGGAACAACTCGTAGGAGACGGCCTCCTTCAAAGGCTCTGGTAGCCGGCTCATGATCTCCTCGATCCTGGGCACCAGTTCTCCGGTCGTGGCGTCGACTATGGAGAGCTCCTCTTCGACCCCGAGGGTGTAGCCCGAGTTGCCTTCCTTGAACTCTATGGGCATGGCCTTCTTCCTCCATTTTCCGGGGCCCAGGGAATCCCCGGGAATCGACGACTCTTGACGTGGGCCAACATAGTACCCGCTTTGTGCCGGTAGTTCAGCCAATGGCCGTCAGCTATCAGCGTTCCGGGTGGGGCGCTTGCGGAGCTTTACCTGGGCGAGCGCCGCGCCAAGGACCACGAGCGAGGCGCCGACCAGCTTGGGAACGGTCAGGGCCTCGCCGAGCAGCGCCGTTCCGAGCGCGACGGCCACGACGGGCTCCACCGTGGCGACGATGGCGGCCCGGCCAGCCCCGAGTCGCCCGAGCCCGAACGTGTAGAGGGCGAAAGCGAGCGTGGTGTGGACCACCGAGAGCATGAAGAGCATGGCGTAGGAGCTCGCCGGGAGGCCGGCCAGCGTGTGGAGCGTGGGCAGCGCGGCCACGACGAGCAGCGAGGAGCCGAAGAAGAGGGCGTAGCTCAGGATGGTTGCCGGGCTCAGGTGCCCGGTAACCGGGCGTCCGAAGATGGAGTACAGGCCGTAGGTCAGGCCCGAGAGCAGGCCTGTGAGGAGCACCGTCGGGGTGACCTCAAGGTTGGACGGGTCATAGGCGCCGGCCACCAGGAAGATGCCGCCCGCGGTAAGGAGGAGCGCGGCCGCCTTGGCCGCGTTCAGCCCCTCCTGGAGGAACAGGTAGGCCAGCACCACCACGAAAGCGGGCGAGGTGTAGTTCAGTACGGCCGCAGTTCCGACCGTGCTCTCCCTCACCGTGTAGAAGTAGAACAGGTAGAAGGCGCCGATCCCGAAGAGGCCAAGTGGCGCCAGGAAAGCCAGGTCCCTGCGGGAGACGCGCAGGCTCCTGGCCCTACCCGTGGCGAGGACAAAGGTCATCACGGCCACCCATCCCACAGATGCGCGTACCGCGACCAGCGATTCGAAGGAGACCCCCCGAGCGTAGAGTATCTTGGCAAAGAACCCAAGCGTGGCCCAGATAGAGGCCGCCGTTACGACGGCCAACACCCCGAGTATCCGGTCTCTGGTAGGATCCAAACCCCATCCTTGCTCTCGCCAGCGGTATTTATAGGGCAAGAACCGCGCGCCTGCCGGCGGCCGGATGCCCTCGATGTTCCGCGTGGTACCCTGTCTCTAGTAGACCTGGAGAACGGGCGATGGGCAGCACCTACGAGGCACAACAGACCCGGTACGAGAAGGGCGATCGGGTATGGGTTCTGAGGGGCGGCGCCGCGCGCGAACCCGGGGTGGTTATAGGCCACCACGTGGACTGGAACCTCTACAGGGTCGTCTACACGGTCGAACTCGCAGACCGGGGACCCAGGGCCATCGAGGAATGGCGCCTCTCCTTCCGCCGCAAAGGCGAAGAACACTAGGCCAGCGTACCGGCGGACGAGCACCGCACGCCCTTCGCGGGCCGAGACCCAGATCAGCTATCAGCTGTCAGCTTATTGGTTGTTGCTGAAAGCCGATGGTTGGCAGCCTGCGAGGCGCAGGCCCGAGGGGACGGAGGGCGCTTTAATGGCGGTCGAGCTTGCGGGCTATCTCGTTCAGGCTGATACGGTAGCAGATGGACCTGCCGTGCGGGCAGGTGGCGGGGAGTCGGCTGGTCAGCCAGCTCTTTACGAGGGCCTCCATCTCTTGCGGCGAGAGCCTGTCGCCCATCTTTACGGCCGAGTGGCAGGCTATCGTGGCGAGGATGTGGTCCTCGCGGCGGTGGCCCGGCTCGGTGCCCGAGATGGCCGAGAGGGCGTCCTTGAAGGCGCCGGCTACATCCCTTTCGGCGAGGGTGGAGATCACCGCCGTCACCCGCACGGACCGGGGCCCGAACGGCTCGGCCTCGAAGCCGTAGACGGAGAGCTCCTCCAGGCTCGCCGCGGCAAACTCGGCCTCCGCGGGCGAGAGATCCACGACCTCAGGGACCAGGAGGCTCTGCACCGTGGCCGGGCTCTCCGAGTCGTGCAGCCTGTCCAGGATGGCCCGCTCGTGCGCCACGTGCTGGTCAACCACCCACAACGATTCCGGCTCCTCCATGAGGATGTAACCGGCCGCGAGCTGTCCGATAACGCGCAGTTCCTCGGGGGCTGACCGGGGTAGACCGCCCCGCTCCGGAAGATCCGTGTACGGTTCCGCGTCGTACCGCTCCCCGGTGGGTGGCTGCTCAAGCGGCCGCGAGGCCTCCGAGAGGCGTTCGCGCGCCTCCTGCAGGCTCCGCGCCGGAGGTGCGTCGTACGGTGAAGGATCCTCCGCGGCGCGGGAGGGGTAATCGGTTCGTGGTCGCGAGTATCCGGAGAAGCGGTCCTGGGTAAACGCTCTTTCGGGGGGGCGCGGGGCCGAGGGTGGGGAAGAGGGGCGCCACTCGATGGCGCCCCTGACCGCGGCGGCTACCGCCTCGCGGGCGGCCCGCTCCTCCGAGAAGCGGACCACCTGTTTGGTGGGATGAACGTTCACGTCCACCCGGCGGGGGTCGGCGGTGATCTCCAGAGCCACCGGCGGGTAGCGGCCGGAGGGCAGGGTCGCCCTGTAGGCATCGTCGAGGCCGCGGTGAAGGCCCTCAGCCCTCACGAAGCGGCCGTTCACCGAGATCGTCTGGTGGGCCCTGCTCCCCTCTGTCAGGCTTGGAAGGGCGGCGTAGCCCGAGACGCCGAAAGGCCCAGACTCGTACTCGACCCTGCGCAGCGCCCGCGCCTTGCCAACCCCCAGGATCTGGGCCAGGCGCTCCAGGAGGTCCCCAGCCTCCGGGAGTGATAGATAGTCCCTGCCCCCCTCCGTCAGGCGGAACGCCACGGTCGGGTGGGCTATCGCCAGGTGCGTGGAGACCTCCACTATCGCAGCCCGCTCCGCCCTCGCGCCCTTCAGGAAGGCACGGCGGGCCGGAACGTTGTAGAACAGGCGGTCCACCAGCACGGTTGTCCCCTTCGGATGGGAGGCGGCCGACACCTCGGCCTCGGCCCCGCCGTCCACGAAGACCCTGGTGGCCGCGCCCTCGCCCGTCGAGGTCGTCAGGGTGAAGGAGGAGACGCTTGCCACCGACGGAAGTGCCTCACCCCTGAAGCCAAGCGTCATCACGGCCTCGATGTCTTCCACGTTTCGGATCTTGCTCGTCGCGTGCCTGATCACGCAGAGCCTGGCGTTCTCGGGGGTCATCCCAGAGCCGTTGTCGCGTACCAGGATACGCGAGGTGCCGCCGTCTCCCAGCTCGACCTCCACCCGGGAGGCGCCGGCGTCCAGGGCGTTCTCGACCAGTTCCTTGACCACGGAGGCCGGGCGGTCCACCACCTCCCCGGCGGCCACCTGCTGGGCCACCCTCGGGTCGAGGACCTCTATTCTCGCGCGCCCGGTATCCTTTTCGGCCATGTATCCCCGATTGTACTTCTGGTAGCGGGTTTTCCCACGAACAGACGTGTAGAATCCCTGACTATGCCGGAGATCGAAGAAAATCCGAATCTGCCGCTCGGCGAGGTCGAGCGGCTCGTCGAGCTCCTGCGGGAGAGCGGGGTCGGTGAGATCCTGGTCCGCCGGGGAGAGACGGAGATCTCGGTCAAGGCCAAGCCAGAGGCCCCCGTGGCCCAGCAGGCGGCGCCGGTCGCCCAGGGCGTTCCCGAGATGGTCGAGCCAGAGACTTCGCCGGAGATGGAGGGGCTGCACGCGGTACGCTCCCCCGTGGTCGGGACCTTCTATCGGGCGCCGGCCCCCGGTGAGGGCGCCTACGTGGAGGTTGGGGACGCCGTGAGCGCGGGTCAGACCCTCTGCATCGTCGAGGCCATGAAGCTCATGAACGAGATCGTGGCCGACGTCTCAGGTGAGGTCGTCGAGGTTCTGGCCGAGGACGCAGGCGGCGTCGAGTACGATCAGCCGCTCTTCTACCTGCGCCCCGAAGCAGGGTAGTGGTAAGCAAGGTACTCGTGGCAAACAGGGGCGAGATCGCCCTGCGTGTGATCCGGGCCTGCCGGGAGCTTGGGGTGCGTAGCGTCGCCGTGTACTCCACCGCCGACAGAGACTCCCTGCACCACGAGCTGGCCGACGAGTCGGTATGCATAGGCCCGCCGCCGGCAGTGAGCAGCTACCTGAACATACCAGCGATCATCTCCGCCGCCGAGCTGACGGGCGCCGACGCCGTGCATCCTGGCTACGGCTTTCTGGCCGAGAACGCCCGCTTCGCGGAGATCTGCGAGCGGGTAGGCCTGACGTTCGTCGGGCCTAGCTCCCGCACCATCGCCGCGATGGGCGACAAGGCCGAGGCCCGCGAGACGGCCGCCCGGGCCGGCGTTCCCGTTACCCCGGGCTCAGATGGCACCTGCGAGAGCGCCGGGGAGGTGAAGCGCGTCGGCGCCGAGGTCGGCTACCCGCTGGTCATCAAGGCGAGCGCCGGCGGCGGTGGCAAGGGAATGCGCGTCGTCGAATCGGAGGCCGAGGTCGAGGCCGCCTTTCTAGGCGCGAGCAGGGAGGCAGGCGCCACCTTCGGCGACGGTTCCGTCTACGTGGAGAGGTACCTCGAAAGGCTCAGGCACGTCGAGATGCAGGTGCTTGCCGACTCGCACGGCACCACGGTGACCTTCCCCGAGAGGGACTGCTCCGTCCAGCGGCGCTACCAGAAGCTGATCGAGGAGTCCCCGGCGCCTGGCTTTCCCGAAGAGGTGAGGGACGGCATGATGGAGGCCTCCGAGCGCCTCGTCGGCTCGCTCGGTTACGAGGGTGCCGGGACCGTGGAGTTCGTCTACGCGGAGGGGGAGTTCTACTTTATCGAGATGAACACGCGCCTCCAGGTCGAGCACCCCGTGACGGAGATGGTCTCTGGCGTGGACATAGTGGCCGAGCAGCTCAAGGTCGCCTCGGGCGGCCGGCTTGAGATCCCCCCGGAGGCGCTCACCCCAGAAGGGCACGCTATAGAGTTCAGGATCAACGCCGAGGACCCGGGCCGCAACTTCCTGCCCCAGGCCGGTCTGGTGGAGGTATACAACCCGCCTGGCGGGCCCGGCGTGAGGGTCGACTCGCACCTGTACGCCGGCTACAGGGTGCCCCCGCACTACGACTCGCTTCTGGCCAAGCTGATCGTGCACTCCCGCGATCGCGAGGGCGCCGTGCGCCGCGGCCTCCGCGCCCTTGACGAGTTCGCCATCTCCGGTATGGAGACCACCCTCCCACTTCACCTGGCGATCCTCGAAGACGAGGAGTTTCTCCGGGGAGGCGTAACCACCAGCTTCCTTGCCGAGAGAACCCTGGAGAGCGAAGGCGGCCTGCTCCGCCTCAACAAGGTGTCAGTTTAGGCGGTCTGGGCCACAGGCCCAGACCACGCTTTCAGAAATCTGTAATCAGCCTTTAGCTTCTAGTTTTTGGCTGAAAGCTGACGGCTGAAAGCTGACAGCTCTCCCGGCGTGTTAATCTCTGGGCTTTGACCCTACTGGAGAGGAATCGTGGCTAGAGACGACGCGGGGGAGAAGGGTGCCCGCCTGACCTTCGGCGGGATGGCCCGCTGGGACGGGCTCGACCTCTTCGGCCCGAACTTCATGAGCGTCGCCTACAGGAGGAAGGGCGAGATCCACGTAAAGGTCGAGCGCTCGGCCCTGCGCCAGCCAACCAACCCGGCCATACAACGGATCTCCCGCCTGCCTGTAATCCGCTCTTTCTTTCTCTGGGGCAGGGTCTTCGCCCAGCTCTTCGGCTCACCCTGGAGCCTGCTCTTCTTCGTTGTCACGCTGGCCGTCCTGTGGTTCTTCGTGCGCCTGATGCAGCTCGGCAGCGACGTGGGGGCCCTCGGCGGCGTCTTCGCTTTCTTCGCCGCGTTTCCTATCCTGCCCGTACTGCTGCTCTTCTTCGCGGCGATGAAGTTCACCCCCATCGGCCGCTACCACGGCGCCGAACACAAGGCCGTCGCCGCCTACGAGAAGTACGGCGAGGTCACGCTCCAGAACGCCAGAGGCGTCAGCCGCGTACACCCCCGCTGCGGCACCAACATCCTGCTCTACATCATGCTGGCAGCGCTCCTGGACCCGCTGATTAGCTGGTGGGGCTACGCCATCCTCCAGTTCATCCTGATCTCCGAAGCCTGGTTCATCTTCGGCCAGACCCGCCCCTCTATAGTCGTTGGCAACGTCCTGCAAAGATACCTGACCACCACGGAACCCCGCCGCGCCCAACTCGAAGTCGCAGTAAAGTCCATAAACAAACTGCTCGAAGCCGAAGAACAACGCGAAGACGGCATGACCCCACTGCGAGTACCTGCCAGGTTTTAGCAAAGGGGTTTTCAACCCCTTTGCCAGCTGTCAGCCATCAGCTGTCAGCCAAAGACTAAAAGCTGACCGCTGATAGCTATTAGCTGACCGCTCTAATGACACCATCCGCATCTCTTGCAGCCGTAGCCCCCGCTGCAGCACTCGAGTATGACGCGGAAGGTGCAGACGGCCAGCGCGCACCCCGCGCAGAGCAGGGGCCCGCCGAGGCACGCTACCGCGCAGATCCGGCACTGGCGTACGACGCATCTTGTGGATTTGAGCCTGTGGCAGCGGCTGTACCCGTACACGATGTCGCAGGGGCCGTTGCAGTGGCGGTCGCCCCGGCACGAGACGCTTCTGGTGTCGGGCGTCGGGGAGGCTCCCTCCTCCTGTAGCAGAACCTGAGCGTGCCGGTTCGAGCTGGCCCTCTCCAGGACGAGTTCGTCGCCCTCTTGCCTGTACAGCAGCGCCTCCGTCCTGGTCTTCGCCTGGTCCTTCGGGAGGAACACCGGCCTGTCGTACTCGTAGTAGACCAGGATCCTATCCCTCTCCGGCATGGCGTAGGTTACGGCCAGCAGGCTATTCCCGTGTGCCAGCTCGTGCCTCGCTGCCTTCAGCACCGCCAGATCTCCCGAGACGGAGAGATCGTCGCCGGCGTAAGAGATACGGCCCCCGCCGAAGTCGATGGCCCTTACCTCCGTGCCTGCCACGCTGGCGTCGAGGACGCCGCCGCCCCTGACCTTCTCCCGCCAGGCCACGTCCATCACGTTGCGGATGTCTTTGCGCCCGGCCACCTCGCGGGCGATGCCGACCAGCCCGCCCCCGGATATCTCCTCGACTTTGAGGGAGGCGGCGGCCTCGGCCGGTGCTGGTAGTTTGCCTGTACCTCCCAGGATCGACACAGCGACCACGGCGCCGCCCACGCCCTTGAGGAACTGGCCGCGGGTAAGCCCGGAGAACGCGCTGACCGCGCTCGAGTCCGTGAGCTCGAGGTCGGCGTTGGCCTCCCCGAGTACCTGCATCATGCGCCAGGTTGCGACCGGACCGAGGATTCGGCTCAGGCGGGCGCCCATCCGGACTCCGGTCCAGGCCCTGACCCTGCCTCTCTCGACCTCGACGAGCGTGGGCGCCCACGGCGCATCCTCTCCGAAGGCCTCCCGCCGCCAGTGGTCCATAACGGGGTCGTTCAGGCTACGGACCTCTATCCTGTCCCCGACCCGATCCTCGATCCTCTTCGCCAGCCCACTACACGTCATGCATCCGGCGTCGAAACCAAGCACCAGCCTGTGTCCCGCGTCCCTCTGCTCCATGTCTCCCGCTCCCTCGACGGTTTGCTGTCGAGGGGGTAGTCGGAGCGGGTGGCAGGGAGCTTTAGCTAGACCGGTTGCTGGGTTGGACGGATCAGGATCTCGTTGACGCTGACCCGTGGGGGCTGCGTAACGGCGTAGACGATGGCGTTCGCCACGTCTTCCGACTGCAGTATCTCCAGGTCGAGCAGGCCGCCGAGGCTCTCCCTGGCGTCCTCGTCGGTGATGTGGTCGGGCAGCTCGGTCTCCACGGCCCCCGGCTCGATGATGGTGACCCTGATGTTGTCCTGGAGCAACTCCTGCCTCAGGCCCTCGGAGATTGCGCCGACGGCGTGCTTGCTCCCCGCGTAGACCCCGCTCGAGTCGCGGGTAACCTTTCTGCCCGCCAGGCTGCTGATGTTGACGAGGTGCCCTCCGTCCTGGTTCTTCATCGCCTCGATGGCGGCGTCCGTGGTGTAGAGGAGGCCAAGAACGTTCACGTCGAACATCCTGCGCCACTCCTCTGAGAGCCCCTTGCCCACACCCGAGAGGAGCATCACGCCGGCGTTGTTGACTAGGATGTCCACCCGGCCGAACTCCTGTACGGCCTTCCGGATCAGGCCGTGCGCCTGGCCCTCGTCGGTGACGTCGCAGACGGCCGCGAGCACGCGTCCCCCTTCACCCCTGATGCGCTCCACGAGGTTGGCCAGCCGGTCTTCCCTCCTGGCCGCAGCCACCACCAAGGCACCCTCAGCGGCGAGCGCCTCGGCCGCCGCCTCGCCTATACCGCTCGAAGCGCCAGTAACGACCGCTACCTTACCTTCCAGTTTCGCCATAACCCTGGCCTTTCTAGTAGTAGCTGTCAGCCGCCAGCTTTCAGCTTTCAGTTGTTTTGTCCGGGCATTACGTGGCGGGGTACGGTGCCACGGCTGGCGGTGCCGTCAGGCGCAGGTAGGCCAGCGTCCAGTAGGCGTGTGAGAAGGTGCCTATGGCGCCCGTCGCCACGAGCAGGAGGGGCAACAGGATCACGCCGGCGACCACGCCGGCGACGATGGCCGCCGTTGAGTAGCCTGCGGCGGCCAGGGCTATCGTCGGTATGAACAGGATCAGGCCAACGATCAGGAGCGCCACGAAGAAAGCTATGGCGATCCCTATGGAGAGCCCGAACTGGATGAGCAGGATCAGGAGGCTCCTCCCTATGTTGCGGCGGAAGATGCTGTACCCGCCTCCCACGGAACCGAGAACGCGTTCGCCCCGCACCACTACCTCCCGCAGCGCGTACTGGCCGATCACGGAGAAGGGCACGAACACCACGATCAGGGCTAGGACGGCCAGGATACCCACCACCACGGAGACGGCGATCCTCGCCCCCACGGATTGCGTGGCGGCGAAGGTGCCCCCGATCAGGAGCGCCACCGGGATGCCGATCACCAGCATGAGCCCGACAGCGATGAGGAACAGCACGATGAAGTAGCCGAGCACGCGCCAGAGGTTTCCCATACCCGACCGGAAGGCCATCCTGAAACCGCGCCTCTCTCCCCTGTCAATGGCCGCGACGCTGTCTGCCAGCGCCCCCTGGGAGACCAGGAACATGAAGATGAAGAACAGGGCGATGATGATCGCCACGATCACGATGCCGGCTATGAGCACCCCGGTGCCGAGCCCCTGCCCCAGCTGTAGCGCCGAGAGCATCGAGCTCGAGGACTGGAAGTCGTCGGAATCGAAGCTGCCGCCACCAGAGGGGACGCTGGTCGGCACGTTGATGCCGGTGCTGCCCCCGACGAAGAAGCCGAAAAACCAGAGGTAGCGGTTGCGGAGCGTGATCCTAAAGGCGTCCTTTATGAGCTCACCGTAGTTCATGATTCGAGCACCCAGGTGTCTTTCATCTTGCCTCCACTCGAGATGTTGACGACGTGCTTTCCGGGGGCTGCGACGCGGCTGAGCGACCCCGGCACGGCCTCGACGACGTGGGGGTCCTCCGGATCGGGGGAGAGAACCAGCACCCTGTAATCCGCGTAGGAGTCGCGCAGGAGGAACCCGCTCTCGTCGGTCTCGCAGAGGACGTGGGTGGAGAAGTCTATGGTCTCCTGGGCCACGTACTCGATCGGGTCTTGCTCCACCATCCTGCGGAACTTCTCGACGCCCTCTTTCGACTCCTCGGGCCCGATCATGACCTCTTTGCCCCCGTATCCGCCCCTGCTCTTGACGACCAGCTCGCCGAAGTGGTCCATGACGTAGCGCCTCTCCTCCTCGACCGCGAGTGACCAGGTCCTGGCGTTCTGTATGAGCGGCTCTTCCCCCAGGTAGCGGCGCACCATCTCGGGGACGAAGACGCCAACGCCCTTGTCGTCTATTATCTCCGAGTTTGGGGCGAAGAGCACGTGCGTCTTGCCCTCGACGTGGGACTCGAGCAGCCCGGGCACCTCGGCGTAGAGCCTGTCCTCGTCGACGCGCTCGTAGATCACGTCTATCCGCCTTCCGGTGGGATGGTGGATGAGATGCCCGTCTCCTTCGATCTGCAGTTCCCATGTCTCGGCGAGAACGGCATTCATCTCTTCGGCGTAGATGTGGTGGTCCAGGTAGAACTGATCCTCGGGCCCGCTGGAGACGACGGCGAGCGTCGCTTCCGGTCCTTTCGGGGAGGCGGCCCGCAGGGCGTCGCCGAGGCGGCCGAGCCAACCGTCGAGGGGAGCGACGGGAAGCTCCGCCAGGGATTCGGGGAAGAAGACCTCGCCGCTCATCCTGCGCCTGCGGGTCATGGCGGCGAGCCCGACCGGCATCTTGGCGTTCTCCTCGAGGACGAGGTAATCCCATCCGCCGGCCCGGCCCTCCACGGCAACGACGTCGAAGGCGATCTGGCGCACCGGCACGGGGCCGAAGCGGTCCTTCCAGCCCGTGTCGTAGAGGATGCTCGTCTCGACGACCTCCCTCGGTACGACCTCTTCCGTGCCCTCCTGCAACCGCCGCAAGAACACGTTGATGGCGCGCAGGCGTTGGGTCAGGCCGGCCTCCAGCCGTCCCCAGTCTGAGGCCGGGATCACGCGGGGGATCCAATCCGTCGGGTGGGTCTTGTCGCCCTCTTTTATGCCGAAGGCGTACTGCTCCTGGAGCAACAGCCTGTGCGCCCGGCGAAGCCTCTCTTCCCACCGCCCCGGCCCCGTGCGACCCAGCTCGCCGAGAACCGCCTCGTAGACCGGCCGCGGCGTCCCGCCGGGTAGAAAGACCTCGTTTGTGCCGGGGAGTGCGCGCTCGAACCTCACAGAAAGGGCATTATACTAGGCCGTCGGTAGACGGTTAGCGAACGGGAGAGGCTATCGTGACGGAAGGAGACGCGGCACCCGACAGGGGAGGGAGGGCGAGATCTCTCGCGGGAGGGATCTCCTGCGTGGTCGGCCTTCTCCTCGCCGCGGGCCAGGTCCTGTATACGCTCGTCTTCGAGGGCGGCGCCGACACCTCCGCCGGCATCCTCGGTATCGGCTTCTGCATCCTCGGCTATTACCTGGGCGCCAGAAAACCGGCGACGGCGATCATCCCCCTCTGCACCGCCTCCGTCCTCCTCGGGTTGGCCATTAGCCAGGGCATCCTGTAGTGAGGACAGCGGTTTGCGATGTACCCGGACCACCTGCGGAAGGCTTCAGGTTACGGGTTTCAGGCTTCAGCAAGAGAGAAATCCTGATGCCTGATGCCTGACGCCTGATGCCTCTTTCGAAAAGCCGACCTAGAGAGCCTGGCTCCCGACCGTTATACTTGCCGCAGGATGGAGAGAGTCCGGCTTACACCCCCCGGGGAGAAGCGGGCGCGGGGAAGCCGTGCCCGGCTCTACGTGCGCTGGATGCCGCACCTCGGGGCCGAGGCGGTCGCCCTCTACGAGTTGCTCCGCGTTCTTCCCGACCTTGGAGATGATGAGGTGGAGGTCGAAGAGCTGGCCGAGCTCCTGCGCACCACGCCTGAGGGCGTGGGTAAGGCCCTCGAGGCCCTCGCAGAGGCCGGGTTCGTCACCGACAGGGACGGCTGGCTGGAGGTCGCCGAGCATCCGCCTTCGGCGAAAGGCCGGTCCCACGACCACCAGATCGGCGCGCAGAAAGACGAGCTTCCGGCCCGCGACGTGGAGGTGATCAGGGCCGAGCCCGAGGGGGTTTCGGCGGACGACTACTTCCGTTATATGGGGACCCTGCCGGCGCCGCACATCCTGGAGTTCCTGAACGGCTACTGCGAGCGGGACGGGGTGACCCCCGACGCGGTGAGGGAGGCCCTCAAGATAGCCAGCGAGCGTGACGCACGCAGGGTCGGCTACGTGAGGAGCATCCTGGAGCGGTGGGTCGAGCGGGGCGTCAAGAGCGTCGAGGACGTGGAGCGCTTCGAGAAGGACCGCAAGCTCAGGCTCGTCGAGCAGAGCGGGGCCGTCAAGGGCGGTGCGCTCAGGGTAAGAGAGTCCGGAGGGGGGGTGAGTGGTGGACAGGATCGACAATCTGCTGCCAGACGCAGGGAGGGCTATGAGTGGCTCTTCGGGGAAACGGAGTAAGGCCGAGGTACTGAGGCTCGACGATCAGGTCTGCCCCCACTGCGGGCGCGAGCTGCAGGCTGAGTGGGACGAGTTCCCGCCAGCGCTGCAGAAGAAATACGGCAAACCAGGCGAGTGGTACTACCACCCCTGCACGCCCGAGTGCGAGAAGAAGAACGAGAGGCGCGAGTGGGAGCTCATGCGCCGCAACGCGCGCGTTGCGAGCCTCAAGGAGCGCAGCGGCCTGTCCAAGCGAATGAAGAGCTACGCACTGGACAACTTCGATCCCACGCTCAGCAAGAACACCCAGAAGGCCTTCTTCAAGGTCATGGACTACATGAGGGGCTGGAAGGACAATCAGGAGGAGGGGCGGGGCCTGTACTTCTGCGGTCCCGTGGGTGTAGGCAAAACGCATCTCGCGGTCGCGGTGATGAACGAGATCATCACCAAGAAGCGGGTGCCGGCGCTCTTCGTCACGGTCCCCGAGCTCCTGGACAACATGAGGGGCACCTACAACGCACCCGGTAGGGACATCGACCAGTGGATGGACTCCGTAAAGAACGCCGAGCTTCTGCTGCTCGACGACCTCGGGGCCGAGAGGGCCAACGACTGGGTGCGCGAGCGCATCTTCGTGATCGTCAACCACCGCTACAGGGAGGAGTTGCCCACCATCTTCACCTCCAACATAGGACCCAGAGACCTCGCCGCGCAGCTGGGCGAGAGGACGGCGAGCAGGATCATCGCCATGTGCGATTGGATCTCCCTGGAGGGCGAGGACTACCGAGAAGCCGAAGTGAGGCGTGGCCTGTGAGAGATGAGTTCATGATTACCCGGCAGGGAAAGCAATACGTCCTCTTTGCAGGGCTTCTAGACGAGGCCCACAGCCTGGGGCTCAAGGGGATCGACACGGACCTGCTCCAGATCCCCGACGAGTCGAACGGGAACGTGGCAATCGTGAAAGCAACGGCCGAGATGGACGACGAGAGGCGCTTCTCGGGAATCGGCGACGCGAGCCCGGACAACGTGGGCCGCAACATCGCGCCGCACCTGATCCGGATGGCAGAGACGCGGGCGAAGGCCCGCGCCCTGCGCGACGCCGTGAACGTTGGCGCGACGGCCATGGAGGAGCTCTCCGACGGCGATGACGCCCCGCCGGCCTCGTCCCAGCCGCGCGGAACGAGGCCAACCCCCATCCGGGGCGGCA
>DASUPX010000400.1:0-14414 GCA_036280905.1 Rubrobacter sp.
TGCTCGTGGGGGTTTGGGGCGACGAGAACCGGCGCCCGGCCGCGATCAAGTTCTTCATCTTCACGTTCCTTGGCTCGACGGTGATGCTCGCCGGCTTTCTGGCCTTCGGCATCCTGGCCGACACCTACTCGATGCAGGCACTTGGGGGTGGGGGAGGCCTCTCCCGCGCGGCCCAGCTCGCCGTCGCGACCCCGATTCTGTTCGGGTTGCTCATCAAGGTGCCCGCTGTGCCGCTGCACGGCTGGCTGCTCGACGTATATGTCTCGAGCCCGACCTCGACCAACGTGCTGCTGTCGGGAATTCTGCCCAAGCTCGGCACCTACGGCATCATAGCTGTGGCGATACCGCTGTTGCCGCTGGGCGTCGCGCCCTTCCTTCCTTACCTCGCCGCCTTCGGGGTGGCCAACATCCTCTACGGGTCGTTCGTGGCTTTCTTGCAGCCAGATCTGAAGGCGCTCGTCGCCTACTCCTCGATCGGAACGCTTGGCTTCATCCTGCTCGGCGCCGCCTCTGGCAACGCCGTTGGCCTGAACGGGGCTGTCTTCCAGCAGGTGTCGCACGGCCTCTATTCGGCGCTGCTGTTCATCCTCGTCGGCGTGATAGCCGCGAAGACCGGCACGCGGCGCATAGGCGAGCTTGGCGGGCTCGCGGCCAGGATGCCGTGGGCCGGGGGTTTGCTCGCGCTGGGCGCGCTCGCAGCCATGGGATTGCCGGGGTTGGCCGTGTTCGTCTCCGAGTTCATGAGCATCATGGGCGGGTATGAGGCTTTCCCCGTCCAGGGCGTGCTTGCCTCGCTCGGGATCATCCTCTCCGCCATGTACCTCCTGTACATGCTGGCGCGGGTGATCTTCGGTCCCATCGAAAATCCCGCCTACGAAGAGTTGAAGGACGCGGACGCCGTTGAGATGGCCTCCGTGGTGCCGCTTGCGGTGCTCCTCGTGGTGCTAGGCGTCTTCCCCGCCTTGCTGATGAGCGTACAACGTCCGGCCGTCGATGCGGTCCTGGCCCTGATAGGGGGTAGCTAGTGGTCACGGGACAAACCATCGTCGCGATCTTGCCCGAGGTGATCACGACCGTTTTCGTGATCGTGGTTCTGCTCGTCGGCGTGTTTGCCGAAAGGAACGCGGCAATCTCGACTGGCCTGGCCGTGCTAGGTACCCTTGCCGTGTTCGGGAGCGCGGCCGTCCTGCTCGCCACGGGCTTCTCGGGGACCTTCTTCGGTGGCGGCTACGTGGTCGACGGTTTCGCGCTGTACTTCAAGCTTATCGTCGCCGGCTCGGCGTTCTTCGCGGTGCTCGCGGCGTCGCGCTGGTCGGGGGATACGGGCGACGCGCCCGAGTACCTCATGCTCATCCTCTCGGTCGTGCTCGGGTCGATGCTCCTGGTCTCCATGCGGGACCTTTTCGGCATCTTCCTCGCGATAGAGCTCGCGACGATTCCATCCTACGCTATGGTGGCGTTCGACAGGAGCCGCCGCGAGAGCGCCGAGGGCGGTATGAAGTACCTCATAACCGGCGTTATAGCCTCCTCCGTGCTCCTCTACGGCCTCGTGCTCATCTACGGGGTCTCCGGGTCGGCGATGCTCTCCGACGTGGCCGACACGTTCACGGGCAGCCTCTCGCCGGTCGCGGTCCTTGGCCTGGTGTTGATGTTCTCCGGGTTCGCCTTCAAGCTCTCGGCCGCGCCCTTCCATTTCTGGACCCCTGATGCCTACCAGGGCGCACCCACGAGCGCCGCAGCCTTCCTCTCGGTCGGGCCAAAGGCGGCGACCTTCGCGGTCCTCCTGCGCATACTCCTCGAGGGCATGCCGGGGGCGGCGGCGACCTGGACTGCCGTCGCGGCCTTCCTCGCTATCATCACCATGTTCGTGGGTAACCTGGCCGCGCTCAGGCAGCGCAACGTGAGGCGGATGCTCGCGTACAGCTCCGTTGCCCACTCGGGCTACATTCTGGCCGCCTTTGCGGCGCTGCAGGGAATCGGCGTCGCTTTCGCCGTGCAGGCCGTCCTGATCTACTCGGCCGCCTACGCCATCATGAACATGGGCGCTTTCCTCGTGATCGACCTGGTCGGGGAGGACACCAAGAACTTCAACGGGCTGATCAGAACCAACCCCGGGGTCGCGGTGAGCATGGCGGTGTTCATGGCCTCGCTCGTCGGCATTCCGCCGCTCGCCGGGTTCTTCGGGAAGCTCTGGATCATTATCGCCGGCGCCCAGTCCGGTTCGGTCCTGGTCTACGTCGTGATCGGCGCGCTGGTCGTGAACACCGTGATCTCCGTCCCCTACTACTTCGGCATCATAAGGAACATGATCCTGGAGGAACCGACCACGGAGACGGTGAGGTCGAAGGGGGCCGGCGCCGTCAGGTTCTCCGTGTACGCGCTGGCCGTACTTGCCACCGTGTTCGGCCTACTCATCATCCCCCTCTCCGTCCTGGTTGGAGCCTCGGGCCTTACGTAAGCGATACAAGGATCGTTTGTTCCGTATTGGTCTGCGAGCCGCATCTGGTGTAAGCTTGTTCGGCGATGCGAGCGGTAGTACTGGTAGGAGGACAGGGTAGTCGGCTGCGGCCGATCACCTTCGATGTGCCCAAAGCATTGGTACCCTTGCGGAATCGGCCGTTCATGGGTTACATGCTTGATTTCCTGCGCCGCGGCGGGGTTTCGGGGGCCGTGCTCTCTCTGGGGTACCTGCCAGACCCGATCCAGGCTTATCTGGGTGGCAAGCAGGACCTGGGCGGCTTCTCCGTTGATTACGCGGTCGAGAACTACGCCCTCGGCACCGCTGGCGGCATCAAGAACGCCGAAAAGTACCTCGACGACGAGACGCTTGTGGTGGTCAACGGAGACGTGCTCACCGGGATGGACCTCTCCACGGCGATAGAGGTTCACAGGTCGACAGACGCCCTGGCAACCATCACGCTGACCAGCGTGGAGGACCCGACGGCCTACGGCCTGGTCGAGGTGGACCACGAGATGCTCGTGCGCCGCTTCCTCGAGAAGCCGGGGGCGGACGAGGTGACGACCAACCTCGTCAACGCGGGCATCTACGTGCTCGAGCCAGAGGTCCTCGACATGATCCCATCAGGGCGCGAGGTCTCCATCGAGCGTGAGATCTTCCCCGAGTTGCAGGCGAGCGGCAAGATGCGGGCCTACATCACCAGCTCTTACTGGCGCGACATAGGCACGCCCCGCAGCTACCTGGCCGCCTCCCACGACGTGCTCTCGGGCGCTGTCGGCCTGCACGAGGACTTCGATTACCTGCACATCGACCCTTCCGTGAAATCAGGCAAGAACGTCAGGCTTCTACCACCCGTCTCTATCGACGAGGGGTGCCGGATCTCCGAGCTCGCCACGATAGGCGGACGTACCTCGCTGGGGCGGGACTGCGTTGTGGGCGAAGGGGCCGTGGTGGAGGGCAGCGTGGTACTTGATGGTGCCGAGATCGAGGCCGGCGCCGTGGTGCGAGGCTCCATCGTTGGCCCGAACGCGAGGGTGGGCAACAAATCGATCGTGCGGGGTCTCTCGGTGCTCGGCGCCGGGTGCGTGGTCGGCGAGGGCAACGTGCTGGACCAGGGTATACGCATCAACCCCGGCGTGGTGGTCTCGCCCCGCGGCATACGATTCTAGGCGGTTCGCTGGGCGAACCGCGCTGTCAGCGTTCAGCTGTCAGCCTTCAGCTTTTGGCCTCCCGACCCGACTAATTCTACGACTACGCCAGCGGCCGGTATAGGAGTTCAATTGTACGAACCTTACGTTGCCGCGCTTGCCGACATGTTCTATCCGGAGCTTTGTGTCGGGTGTGGTCGACGCTCTTGCGACGTGCTCTGTCGCGGCTGCTTCGAGGCCCTTCCGCGGATCGGCACCCCCGCGTGCGAACGGTGCGGTTTGCCCACGGCTTTCGAGACGTTCGTGTGCGAGGCTTGCAAGAACGTGGATTTCGGCTTCGAGAGCACCAGGGCGCCGCTCCGCTACGAGGGAGTGGGGAAGGAGGTCGTGCACGCTCTCAAGTACCGCGGGTACAGAAAAGTGGTAGCCGGGCTTGCCACGCCTCTGATGCTCCAGGTACTCGGCCGTGGCCGCTTCGATGCCGTCGTGCCCGTGCCGCTTCACCGCTCGCGGCAGAGGAAGAGGGGCTTCAACCAGGCCGGACTCCTTGCACGGGGCATCGCCGCAGAGATAAACGCACCCTTATCGGATACACTGAAAGTCGTGCGCAGCACAAGGGACCAGGTCGAGCTCTCTGCGGCCCAGAGGCGGGCCAACGTCGCGGGTGCCTACAGGGCAAGCACGCCCCTCGAAGGCCGGATACTCGTGATCGACGACGTCTTCACCACCGGCGCCACCACGAGCGCCTGCGCCTCGACCCTGCTCCAAGCCGGCGCGAGTGAAGTACACGCACTTTGCCTGTGCAGGACATGTTAGTTGTCAGCCGTCAGCCATCAGCAGTCAGCAAGAGCGTGCGGACCGCGACCCGGGGCAAGCCCTCCTATCCCGTTCTCGACGCAAAGCTGTGGGGAAGATACGAGGGTGCAAGCGCCCGAGTACCGAGCCGAACCAAAAGCTGATGGCTGACAGCTAAATCCGACCGAAGGGAGGACCATTTTGGACGTACTAGTCAAGGGTCACAACATACCCGTGACCGAGGCCCTCGAGCGGTACGCGAAGGAGAAGGTAGAGCGGGTCGCCCGGTTCTTCGACGAGGGGCGCAGCGATTCGCGGGCCGAGGTGGAGTTGATCCACGAGCGAAACCGGGCGGTATCCGAGCCTGAGGTGGCAGAGGCGACGCTGTTCATCAACGGATCCGTGCTCAAGGCCAGTGAGGCCTCCGAAGATATGTACGCCTCCATCGACAGGATGTCGGACAAGCTAGAGCGGCAGGTCAAGCGCTACAGGGGACGCCAGATCGACCGCTGGCAGGGCCAGCTGAAGAACGCTTCCGGGGTGCCGGGCGGGCCGGAGCGGCCTTTCGTGGTGGAGGAAGAGGAGGAGATCGAGACCCGCATCGTGAGGACCAAGCAGTTTCAGATGAAGCCCATGGGCGAGGAGGAGGCGGTCCTGCAGTTGGAGCTTCTCGACCACGACTTTTACGTGTTCACCAGCGCCGATACCGGTGATATAAATGTGGTATACCGGCGTAGGGACGGGAACTACGGGCTCATAGAGCCTGCCCGCTAATCCGGCTAGTCCACACAGATAAGGTAGCTTGTTTTGGCGAACTTGTTGACGAAGATATTGAGGATGGGCGAGGGCCGAAAGGTCAAAGCCCTGCAGCAGCGTGTCGAGGCGGTAACCGCGCTCGAGCCCGAGGTGGAAAAGCTCCAGGACTCGGAACTCAAGGCCAAGACGGAGGAGTTCAGGGAGAGGATCGCCGGCGGCGAGACCATCGACGACCTGCTGCCCGAGGCCTTCTCTGTCGTTCGTGAGGTCTCCAGGCGCACGCTCGGGATGAGGCCCTTCGACGTTCAGGTCATGGGCGGCATCGTGCTGCACGAGGGCAAGATCGCCGAGATGAAGACAGGCGAGGGCAAGACGCTAGCCGCCACCATGCCCGTGTACCTGAACGCCCTGGAGGGCAAGGGCGCCCACGTCGTCACCGTCAACGACTACCTGGCGAGGCGCGACGCGTCCTGGATGGGGGAGATCTACAACTTTCTCGGCCTCGAGGTTGGCCTGGTCCAGGAGTCGATGAGCTTCGACGAGCGAAAAGTCGCCTACCATTCGGACATCACCTACGGAACCAACGCCCAGTTCGGTTTCGACTACCTGCGCGACAACATAGCTACCTCCACCGAACAGCTCGTGCAGCGCGACCTCAACTTCGCCATCGTGGACGAGGTCGACTCAATCCTGGTCGACGAGGCGCGAACGCCCCTGATCATCTCGGGCATGCCAGAGAGCGCCGCCGATGTCTACTACCGGTTCGCCGCCATCGTGCCGCGCCTGGTGGCCGGCGAGGACTACGAGGTGGACGAGAAGAAGCAGCAGGTGGCCCCGACGGAGAGCGGCGTGGAGAAGGTCGAGAACGCCCTCGGTATTGAGAACCTCTACGACGATGTCAACAGCAACCTCGTCAACCACCTCAACCAGGCCCTCAGGGCACAGACGCTCTACCACAAGGACGACGAGTACATCGTCACCGACGGGCAGGTCTTTATCGTGGACGAGTTCACGGGGCGCGTGCTGGAGGGCCGGCGTTACTCCGAGGGTTTGCACCAGGCCATCGAGGCCAAAGAGGGTGTGAAGATCCTGGAGGAGAACCAGACCGTCGCCACCATCACCATCCAGAACTTCTTCAGGATGTACGACAAGCTCTCCGGCATGACGGGCACGGCCGCCACCGAGGCCGACGAGTTCATGCACACCTACAAGATGGAGGTCGTCTCCATCCCGACCCACAGGGATATGGTCAGGGACGACAAGGATGACCTGGTCTACAAGACGGAGAAGGCCAAATTCCAGGCGGTCGCCGACGATATCGCCGAGCGGAACAAGCTGGGCCAGCCAATCCTCGTGGGCACGGTCTCGGTGGACGTCTCCGAGCGGCTCTCCGCGCTGCTCAAGCGTCGCGGCATCGCGCACAACGTCCTCAACGCCAAGCAGCACGAGCGCGAGGCTGACGTAATCGCCGAGGCCGGCGATCGGGGGGCTGTCACCATCGCGACCAACATGGCGGGCCGCGGCACGGACATCAAGCTGGGTGAGGGCGTCCCTGAGGTCGGGGGACTCTACGTGCTCGGCACGGAGCGCCACGAGGCGAGGCGCATAGACAACCAGCTCAGGGGGCGTTCTGGGAGGCAGGGGGACCCTGGCGAGTCCAGGTTCTACCTCTCCTTCGAGGACGAGCTCCTGCGGCTCTTCGGCGGGCAGCGTATGCAGGGCGTCATCGACCGCATCGGGCTCGAGGAGGACGTGCCGATCGAGGCTGGGGTAATCTCCAACTCCGTAAGGCGCGCCCAGGAACAGGTCGAGAGCAGGAACTTCCAGATCAGGAAGCGCATCCTGGAGTACGACGACGTGCTCAACAAGCAGCGAGAGGTGATCTACGCCATAAGGCGCGACATCTTGATGGGCGAGGACGTCGACACCATGAGCTACGTGGAGGACGCGCTGACGGGTGTCGTGACCGAGTACGTCTCAGACGACGTCTACCCCGAAGACTGGGACCTGGATGCCCTCTCGGCAGAGGTGAACCGCTTCTACCCGTGCACCATAGACTTCAAGGCTCTTGATGTCGAGTCGCTTACGCCAGCCGAGGTTCTCGGGATGGTTCTGGATGACGCGCGGGAGCGGCTGGAGGAGCGCAGGACCGAGTGGCAGGAGCGGACCACCGAGCTGGAGCGGCTCGGGGTCGCTAGGACCGACGGGGTCAATACCTTCGAGGAAGCCGAGCGCAGAACGCTTCTCTCCGTCGTAGACTCCCGCTGGAGGGAACATCTCTACGAGATGGACTACCTGCGCGAGGGCATCGGCTGGCGGGGGCTCTCCCAGCGGGACCCGCTCGTCGAGTACAAGCGCGAGGGCTTCGATATCTTCCAGGAGATGGAGCGGGGGCTCAAGGAGGACTATGTCACCTACATCTACCGTGTGGAGAACATCCAGCTGCGCGAGGAAGAGATGCAGCAGCTAACTTACAGCGGTGGTGAGGAAGTGCCGGAACAGCAGCGTTCGGCCAGCCCGCGGAAGAGGGCCGACGCCAAGGTCGGGCGTAACGAACCCTGCCCGTGCGGCAGCGGCAAAAAGTACAAGAAGTGCCACGGCATGCCCGGGGCGCCACCGCTGACCAGGGAAGTTCAGGGAGGGTAGTGCCCGAGCTCAGGGACAGGACCGCCGAGCTCGAAGAACGCCTCGCCGAGCTGGAGGCGTTCTTCGACGTGGAGGGGCTTCGGCAGGAGGCCGGGGAGCTGGGCGACGAGATGAGCCGGCCCGGTTTCTGGGATGATCCGGATGAGGCCAGGACCGTATCGGCCCGCTTCTCTCGGGTGCAGGGCCGGATCGAGCTGCTCGACAGCCTGAGGGGTACCCTCTCCGACTCTGGGGAACTGCTCGAGCTGGCCGAGGAGGATGTGGAGCTGCTCTCCGAGGTTGAAGAGGAGCTGGGGCGCGTCGAGCGGGCCCTCGAAGAGCAGGAGGTGGCCAGGCTCTTCGCCGGCGAGTACGACGACGGCGACGCCATCCTGACCATAAACCCCGGCGCAGGCGGGGTAGATTCGCAGGACTGGGCCGAGATGCTCGCCCGCATGTACCGACGCTGGTCCGAGCGGCGGGGCTTCGGGCTGGAGATTATCGAGTACACCGAGGGTGAAGAAGGGGGCATCAAGAGCGCCACCTTCACCGTCTCGGGGGAGTACGCCTTCGGGCTTCTCTCTGCCGAGCGCGGGGTGCACCGGCTGGTCAGGATCAGCCCCTTCGACGCCGGCGCGAGGAGGCATACAAGCTTCGCATCAGTCGCCGTCGCGCCCGTGGTAGGTGAGGCCGTCGAGGTCGAGATCGAGGAGAAAGACCTGAAGGTTGACACGTACCGGGCCTCCGGGGCAGGCGGGCAGCACGTCAACAAGACCGACTCGGCGGTCAGGATCACGCACCTCCCAACGGGTATCGTGGCCCAGTGTCAGAACGAGCGTAGCCAGCACCAGAACCGCGAGGTCGCCATGCGCGTCCTGAGGGCGCGACTTTTCGAGCTCGAGCGCGAGAAGCGCGAGCAGGAGATAGCGGCCCAGAGCGGGGAGAAGGCCGAGATCGAGTGGGGCTCCCAGATCCGGTCCTACGTGCTGCATCCTTACAAGCTGGTCAAGGACCACCGCACCGGCGAGGAGACGGCCAACGTGGACCGCGTGCTAGACGGTGACATAGATGCTTTTATCTACGCCTATCTGAAGAACCGGACCGCGGCCTAGCGCCATGCGGGGCGTGCTCGTGGCCGTGATCGTGCCCGTCGTCTTGATATTCCTGGTAGGGCCCTACACTTTCCTGCCTTCCCTGATCGAGTACGCCGTCGCCACCGACGTTCAGAACCGGCTCGGCATCGAGAAGCGACCCGAGGTGGAGCTGAGGAGCGACCCGCCCCTTGCGATGCTGAAGGGCGAGTTTTCGGGCGGCCGCGTCGCCATGAGGAACGTCGACCTCGGCGGCGTGCGGGCCGAGAAGGCGAGCATCGACCTCGACCCCTTCGACATCGATGTCTGGGACACCATGAAAAGCGGCCGCGTGGTCGACAGGGAGCCCCTGTCGGGGGCGCTGGAGATCGAGGTCTCCGAAGAGGAGATCGCCAACCTTGCGCGAAAGAACTCCGGGATGCCGGTAACAGACGTGAGCGTGCGGAAAGACGGGGTCCTCATCGACTCGGAAGCCTCGGCCCTAGGCACGCAGTTTCCCGTCTCCGTGCAGGGGGACCTGATCGTTGAAGACGGCGAACTCGTCTTCGAGCCGGAGGCCCTGGAGGCGGCCGGGGTCCCTGTTCCCGACGAGCTCGCCGACCAGCTGCTCTCCGGGGCCGACTTCGGGTACCCGCTGGACCGCCTGCCCTACAGGACCACCATCGACGCCGTCGAGACCAGGGAGGGCAAGATCGTGCTCGACGGCAGGGTGCCCAGCATACCGCTCGGCGTCTACCCCAGCGGTTGATAACGCCGGCGGTAGTTGCTATGGTCCGCGGTGGCCGGGTCCCTGGAGGGGGGACTTCGAAACCCCTTCGAGGTTGGCGGCCCGCAGGTTAATTCTGGAGAGGTCATGATCCGATTCAACAACGTCACCAAGGTCTACGGTAGGGACACGGTCGCCCTGGAGCGAATCAACCTGGAGATCGAGCCGGGCGAGTTCGTGTTCCTCGTGGGGGCCAGCGGTTCGGGCAAGTCCACGATGATGCGCCTGATCCTGAAGGAGACGGAGCCTTCGGCGGGGTCCATCTTCGTGAACGGCGCGAAGCTCTCTGCGGTGCCACGCCGCAAGGTGCCACGCCTGCGCCGCAACATAGGGTGCGTGTTTCAGGACTACAAGTTGCTTCCCAACAAGACGGCGGCGGAGAACGTCGCATACGCCATGGAGGTCACCGGCCAGAGGCGGCGCATTATTCGCACCAAGGTGCCCCAGATCCTGGACCTCGTGGGCCTCTCGGGAAAGGTGGACAAGTACCCGGACCAGCTCTCCGGCGGCGAACAGCAGAGGGTCTCCGTGGCCCGGGCCTTCGTGTCGCAGCCGCCCATCCTCGTCGCCGACGAGCCGACGGGCAACCTCGACCCGAAAACGAGCGTCGGCATCATGCAGCTCTTGCACAGGATCAACCGCACTGGAACGACCGTCGTGGTCGCCACCCACGACAGGGAGATGGTAGACGTGATGCGCAAGCGGGTGGTGGCCCTGGAGGACGGCCACATCGTCCGCGACAAGGTGAAGGGGGCTTACACCGATGAGGGGTAGCATGGGCTTCCTCTTCGGCGAGGCGCTGAAGAACATCCGACTCAACCTGCTCATGGCCATCACGGCCGTCACGACCACGTTCGTCTGCATCCTGGTCTTCGGCCTCGGCCTCCTGGTCAGCTCCCACATCCAGGGGATAATAGGGTCGGTGCGGGAGGACGTTAGCGTGGAAGCGTTTATGCCCAACGAGACACGCCAGGAGATGAACACCCTCGCGCAAGAGGTGAAGGGATGGCCCCAGGTCACCGAAGTGACCAGGGTTTCCGAACAGGAAGCTTTCGCCGAGTTCAGGGACAAGTTCAGCGACCAGCCGGATCTTTACGAGGACCTCGACCAGGGCGTCCTGCCGAAGTCGCTCCAGATCCAGCTCGAGGATCCGTCCACGGCCACCGCGGTCGCCGAGAGGCTCAAGCAGGAAGAGGGGTTCACGGAAGAAGACCTCAGCTACCCGCAGCAGACCATCGACCGCCTCAACTCGGTTACCTCGGTGGTGATCTGGGGTCTCTACGGCGCCACGCTTCTGTTCCTCATAGCAAGCGTGCTCCTGATCTCAAACGCTATAAGGCTCTCCATCTTCGCCAGGCGCAAGGAGATAGAGGTAATGAAGCTTGTCGGCGCCTCAGACGGCTTCGTCCGTACCCCGTTCGTGTTCGAGGGGCTGCTCCAGGGTCTCGCAGGCTCCGTTATCGCCGCCCTGGTCGTGCTCTGGATAAACTACCTCTTTGTAGAATGGGCCCACGATGCCCTCCCCTTCGTGCCCATCGCCACCGAAGCCGTGAACGCCCCGTTTCTGATCCTGCTGCTGGTCGCCGTGGGCGTGGCCATAGGGGTCATCGGTAGCTTCCTCTCGGTAACGAGGTTCCTGAGAAAAATATAGCTTCAAGGCTTCAGGTTTCAGGCTACAGGCGTCAGGTAGGTAGGTTCCGATCGGGTCCGCGAGTGCTTTGTGGGCTCCGCCTCGGGCGTCATCTCGGACTGGTCGGGCGGCACCCAAACGCCCGTAGATTCCGCTCGCGACAAGCCAGGACCTGGAGCCTGCTGCCTGTAGCCTGAAGCCTGGAGAACGCATGCTGCGTGGTAGACTCTGGGCGTGCCTTGCCAGATACTCTTGGGAGCGCTCTCTTGATCCTACCGGCCATGCTGGTTCGTCGGGGGAAGTACTCAGTAGCAGATCCGCTCTTCGTGGAAGAGCGGCGTCCGGTGCTGGTCGCACGCAAGCTTCGTAGGGGCGCAGAGGCGGGGGATATCGTGCTCGTCAACGCCCGCGAGAAGAACCGCTCGCTGCGCGGCGAGGTGACCCGCGTCATCGGGACGTCGGAGGACCCGCGCAACGTCTACGAGGCGCTCTTCGCCTCCATCGGGACAGCCCGTACGTTCCCGGACAAGGTGAACGAGGAGGCTGGGGCCGTCTCAAGCAGGGGTCTGGGGGAGCGAAGGGACCTGCGAGATCTTCCCACGGTTACCATAGACGGCGCCGACGCCAAGGATTTCGATGATGCCATCTCGGTTGAGCGGACCGGCGACGGGTACAGGGTGTGGGTGCACATCGCCGACGTGACGCATTACCTGGAACCTGGCTCTGCGCTGGACAAACAGGCCAGGTTCAGGGGAAACTCCGTCTACCTTCCTAGTACGGTCGCGCCGATGCTTCCCTCACGACTCTCCGATGACGTCTGCTACTTGCGCCCGCACGAGGAGCGGGCGGCGGTGACGGTCGAGATGGAGGTCACCGGTGAGGGCGAGACAAAGAGCTTCAGGGCTTTTCGAAGCGTTATCCTGAGCGATGCCAGGCTCACCTACGATGGTGTGGATGCCTTCCTGAGGGATGATGGCGCCGTGGAGAATCCGGCTCTCGTCACGATCGCCTACGAGCTCTCGCGCAGGCTCAAGGTGCGCGCCGCGCGCAGAGGCAAGCTGGAGCTCGGAGGGAAAGAGCCCGAGTACCAGGTAGACGAAACCGGGGTCCCCGTCGGTGCCGGGGTACGCCGGTCCACGCCGGCCCGGGAGCTGATCGAGGAGCTCATGGTCCTCGCGAACGAGGCGGTCGCGAAGGAGCTGAGGCACAAGAAGGGCGGCGTCTTCAGGGTTCATGAGCGGCCGGACGAGGAGTCGATGGAGGTTCTGGCCGGAAGGCTTGCGGCCGTCGGCATGCAGGCGGAGCCCACGCCCGAGAACCTCGGCACCATCTCCCAGATGGCCAAATCGGACGCGGTGAACTACCTGATCCTGCGTTCCATCCCGCGCGCCGTCTACGCTCCCGACGACCTTGGTCATTACGGCCTGGCCCTGGAACACTACACGCACTTTACCTCGCCCATCAGGCGCTACGCCGACGTGCTCGTGCACCGCGCCCTCCTGGACGATGAGCCACCCGAGGACCTGGCCGGGGTCGCGTCCCACATCTCGGAGCGGGAGTACCGGTCCATGATCTGCGAGCGCACCGCCGACCAGTACACCCTGATGTGGCTCATGCGCGACCGGGTGGGGGATGTGCTCGAGGGCACCGTGGTCAGCACCGCCTCCTTCGGCCTCTTCGTCGAGCTGGAGACGGGGGCTACGGGCCTCGTACACGTGAGCAAACTCCCCGGCTGGTGGGAGCTCGAGCCAAACGGCGTCGTTCTCTCCAATGACTCGATAGGGGCCTCCTACAGGGTGGGGGACAGGGTCCTGGTAGAATTGCTCGACGTTCTCCCGCTCATGCAGCGGGCCGAGCTGAGGGTGGTGAAACACTTGTGACGGACTTCGCACGCAACAAGAAGGCGCTGCACGACTTCAGCATAGACGAGACCTACGAGGCCGGCATCCAGTTGACGGGACCGGAGGTCAAGTCCATCAGGGAGGGCAGGGCCAACCTCAAGGAGAGCTACGCGCGGATCAGGGACGGCGAACTGTTCCTGATCGGGGCCCACATCTCCCCCTACGCCAACGCCAGGCAAGAGCGCCAGATCCCAACCCGCGACCGCAAGCTTCTGCTGCACAGAAAAGAGATAGACCGCCTGATAGGAAAGAGCCAGGAGGAAGGCAAGACCCTGATCCCCCTCAAGCTCTACTCCAAACACGGTATCGTAAAGCTCCAGATAGCCGTGGCCAGCCGCAAACGCGAGTACGACAAACGACGCGAGATAGCCAAAAAGACGGCCGACCGCGAGATACAACGCGCCATGAAAGAGCGGCTTCGCCGCTAGCTTTTTAGCGATCAGCCATCAGCGGTCAGCTCTCCTGTACTTGCTGAAAGCCGAAAGCTGATCGCTGACAGCTTGCTGGGTGCCTGCAAAATGATAAAATATACACCGTACCAGGGGGCGCATAGGCTTCGACGGGAGTGGTCAGCGTCCTGTGAGACGAGCCGAGTTTGCTGGAGACTCGTAAAACGCCGGCACCACAACACACACGCCGACGATAATCTCGCGGTGGCTGCCTAACTAGAGAGCAGCCCATCGGTCCGGGCGGCCCACGGCCCGGTTCCCGGTGTCATTTAGTGGGCTCACCCTCCGGGTTCTGGCCCGGTGCACGGAGGGAACATCTAACGGGCTAGCCCCGCGGCGGCGCCCCGGTCCGTCGCGAAAGGCGAAACAAAACCGGGAGCTACGCTCGTAGAATCTCACGGACGGCGCACTCGCGGACGCGGGTTCGAATCCCGCCGCCTCCACTCGAGCGGGCCGGCTTTGCCGGCCCGCGCACGCTCCGGACTTCGGCCTCCGCTTGTCGGCACGCTTCGCCCGGCTACGCCTGGCTCGCTTTCAGCCAGGAACGGCTGTGGCTTCGCCCTTCCGCTCCCGAGTACCATCGCGGAGGTAAGCCCTGTGTGCCGAGCTAGCCGTTACGGATCGAGACGACTGGCCGAAAGCGGGGCGAAGCCGAAGCGTTGCTGAGGAGCGAGGGCGCAAGCCCGAGCGTGCCGACAAGCGGGGGCGTTAGCCGAAGCGTGCTGACAAGCCGCGAAGCGGCGTGCGGAACGGATATAATCCGTTCCAGTGAGTGATCCACGTCCAATTGGGGTT
>DASUPX010000401.1:0-5999 GCA_036280905.1 Rubrobacter sp.
CTACCTCATCGTCGTCCATCTCCGGGTCGTCGATGAGCGCCACCGTCGCGTCGACAACCTCGCCGAGGTTGTGCGGCGGTATCCTGGTAGCCATTCCGACCGCGATGCCGTCCGAGCCGTTGACGAGCAGGTTCGGGTAACGTGCCGGCAGAACTTCCGGCTGCCGCTGGCTCTCGTCGAAGTTCGGGACGAAATTCACCGTGTCGGAACTGATGTCCCGCAGCATCTCGGTCGCGATCCGGGTCAGGCGCGCCTCTGTGTAGCGCATCGCCGCCGGCGGGTCGCCGTCCACGCTCCCGAAGTTGCCCTGGCCGTCCACGAGCGGCGCGCGCAGCGCGAAGGGCTGGGCCATGCGGGCGAGCGTGTCGTACGCGGCCTGGTCGCCGTGGGGATGGTACTTGCCGATAACCTCGCCTACGACCGTCGCGCTCTTGCGGTAGGGACGGTTCGGCTGCAGGCCGAGATCGTGCATCGCGTAGAGGACGTTGCGGTGAACGGGCTTCAGGCCGTCCCTCACGTCCGGCAGGGCGCGGGAGACGATCACGCTCATCGCGTAGGAGAGGAACGAGTCCTTTATCTCGTCTTCTATGGAGTGGGGACGTATGTTCCCCGAGAAAGTATCAAGCATCCAGGTTCTTCACCTCTCTGGCGTTCTCCTCTATGAACCGCTTTCGCGGCTCGACCTTGTCGCCCATGAGCGCCGTGAACAGCTCGTCCGCGACCGCCGCGGACTCGACCGTGACCTGCAGAAGCGTCCGGTTGGTCGGGTCCATGGTCGTGTCCCAGAGCTGGTCCGGGTTCATCTCCCCGAGGCCCTTGAAGCGGCCGATGCTGGCGTTGCCGTTGGCGTTCAGGCGCGTCAGGGTCTCCTGCAGCTCGCGCTCGTTGTAGACGTAGTAGTCCTTGCGGTGGTACGTGACCTTGAAGAGCGGCGGCTGGGCGATGTAGACGTAGCCGGCCTCGATGAGCTCTGGCATGTTCCTGAACAGGAACGTCAGCACGAGCGTCCTGATGTGGCTTCCGTCCACGTCGGCGTCGGTCATGATCACGATCTTGTTGTAGCGGACCTGATCCAGGTCGAAGGTCTCCCCCACCCCGGCGCCTATGGCAGAGATCATGGCCTGTATCTCGACGTTGGAGAGGACCTTGTTCATGTTCGCCTTCTCGACGTTGAGGATCTTGCCCCTCAGTGGCAGGATGGCCTGGAAGTTCCGCTCCCTGCCCTGCTTGGCGCTCCCCCCCGCCGAGTCGCCCTCCACGATGTAGAGCTCGCTGCGGGCCGGGTCCTTGGAGGAACAGTCGGCGAGCTTGCCCGGCAGCGTAGAGCTCTCCAGGTAGCCCTTTCGGATCTTCTCCCTCACCGTCCTGGCCGCGAGCCGCGCCCTGGCGGCCTGCAGGGCCTTGTTGACGATGGCCTTGGCCTCGGCCGGACGCTCCTCCAGAAACTCGGCAAGATACCGGTTGGTCGCGCTCTCCACGAGCCCCTTGACCTCGGTGTTGCCGAGCTTGGTCTTGGTCTGCCCCTCGAACTGCGGCTCCTGCAGCTTGACCGAGATGACGGCCGCGAGCCCCTCCCTGATGTCGTCGCCGGTGAGGCTCTCCTCTTTCTCCTTGAGCAGGCCCTTCTGCCTGGCGTAGGAGTTGATGGTGCGGGAGAGCGCCGAGCGGAACCCGGACAGGTGCGCCCCGCCCTCGTGGGTGTTGATGTTGTTGGCGAACGTGAACACGGAGTCCTGGAAGCCGCTGTTCCACTGCAGCGCGACCTCGACGTCCCCGACCTCCTCCTCGCGCTCGAGGTAGAAGACGGTCTTGTGGACGGGGTCCTTCGCCTCGTTGATGTGCGCCACGAAGTCCCTGATGCCGCCCTCGTACTGGTAGGTGACGTCCTTGTCCTCGTCACGCTCGTCGAGCAGCCGGATCTTCAATCCCTTGTTGAGGAAGGCCGACTCGCGGAAGCGGCGGCTGAGGGTGTCAAACGAGAGATCGACGGTCTCGGTGAAGACCTCAGGGTCGGGCTGGAAGGTTATGGTCGTCCCCGTGCCCTCACCCTTCTTGAGCTTGCGGTCCCTGGTGATCTCACCCTGGGGGAAGCCGCGCTCGTAGCGCTGGCTCCACACGTGCCCCTCGCGCCTGATCTCGACCTCGAGCCACGCGGAGAGGGCGTTGACCACGGAGGCGCCTACGCCGTGCAGCCCGCCGGAGACCTTGTAGCCCTGGCCGTCGAACTTGCCGCCGGCGTGTAGCGTGGTGAGGATCACCTCCGTGGCCGACTTGCCGTATTTCTTCATCGTGCCTACGGGCAACCCCCTGCCGTCGTCGGTGACGGAGACGGAGTTGTCTGGGTGGACCACGATGAGTATCTCGGAGCAATAACCGGCCAGCGCCTCGTCTATGGAGTTGTCTACGATCTCCCACACGAGGTGGTGGAGGCCCCTCGGGCCAGTTGACCCGATGTACATGCCAGGACGCCGCTTGACGGCCTCGAGGCCCTCCAGAACCTGGATCGAACTTGCATCATACGAGCTCGGGGTATTCTTGGAAACAGGGTTAGCCGCCAAAGAACCGGACCCTCCTCTTTGCTAGGCCGGCGCTTCTGCCGGAGACGATCTTTTCATCAGAGCTTTGCACCTGAAGATTGTAACACACAAGCCGGGCTTTCCAAACGGTCGAAGGACGGCTTTTATGGCTTAGATAAGCCTTTTTCGTAGGATGCGACTACCTCGTGGCACCATTTGTTGCGGTCTCGAGGATGGAACCACCAGATATGCGTATGATACGGGTTCTCCTGAGTATTTCCTCATCGAAATACTCGAGGTTTGTGGTGGAGATGATGGCCTGGGTGCTCTGCAAGAAGTACTCGGCGAGGTACTCCCTGCGGCGCTCGTCCAGCTCGCTCATCACGTCGTCGAAGAGGAGGATGGGGTCATCGCCCACCTCCCCCCGCACGTAGTCCCTGGCCGCGAACTTGAGCGCCAGCGTCGCGAGCCTCTGCTGCCCCTGCGACCCGAACGTGGTCAGGTTCACCCCGCCGAGCACGACCTCGAAGTCGTCCCTGTGCGGCCCCACCGAGGTCGTGCCTCGTTCGATGTCTGCGCCGTGCGCCTCTCTGAGCGCCTCGGAGTACTCTTCCAATGTCCCCGTATGCCTGTAGCGGATCTCGGCCTTCTCGGGGCCATACAGAGCCCTTAGAGAGTCTTTGAAGTGCTCCTCGAGGACCGGCAGCGCCGCCCCGCGGCCAGCGAGCACGGTTTTTCCGAGGTCGACGACCTTCATATCCCACGTGCCGAGCGTCCGCTCGGAGGAGTAGCCGTCCCTGATGCGCCTCAGGAGCTGGTTGCGCTGGGCCACGGCCTTGGCGTACTCGCCGACGGCTCGGGCGTATGAGGGGCGAAGCGAGGAGAGTAGGGCGTCCAGAAACTCCCTGCGGTCGGAGGGAGCCCCCTTCACGACCCTGATGTCGTCGGGAAAGAACGTGACGACGCGGGCACCCGAGCCGCCGGCCGCGTAGTTCGTCAGAGACGAGGCCGGCGCCCCGTCCACGGTGATGCGCTTCTTCTGCCCGGGGGCGTAGCCGATGGCGGCGCTCCGCTCCTCCGGGGAGTCGCCGATCGCTATTCGGGCCTCTGTGCGGGCGAAGTCCGACCCCCAGCGGACCACCTCGTTCTCCTTTGGGGTGCGGGGTGAAGACCCGGCCACGTTGAAGGCGATGGCCTCGAGCAGGTTCGTCTTGCCCTGGGCGTTGTCGCCGACCACCACGTTCAGGCCAGGGGCCAGCAGCGCCGTGGCGTCCGCGTAGTTACGGAAGTTCACGAGTCGTATGGCCCGCAGGTAGGCGCTCAACCGACCTCCAGCCGCTCATCGTCCAGCTCGATCACGTCGCCCGCTTCGAGCCTGCGGCCGCGGCGGGTCTCAACCTCACCGTTCACCAGGACCTCGCCGGCCTGGATCAGGACCTTTGCCTCCCCGCCCGAGCCCACGAGGCTGGCCACCTTGAGCGCCTGGCCGAGCGTGGTGCCTGTAGGGACCCGCAACGCGCCTTCAGTTGCGGGACGGGTCGCGCATCGGCATGATCAGGTACAGAAAGTCGGGCTCAGCGCCGTCGCCGTTCTCCTCGGGCACGATGAGCCCGGGCTTGAGCGGCTCGTTTAGCTTGAAGACGACCTTGTCTGAGTCTATGGCCGAGACGCCGTCTAGCAGGTAGCCGGGGTTGAAGGAGATCAGGAACTCGTCTTCGCTCGAGGCGGACAGCCTCTCGTGCGCATCCCCCACCTCGCCGTTTCGCACGATGACCTCGACGGCCCCCTCGGAGAACGAGAGGCTGACGGGCACCGGCGGCGTCTGGCGGGCGGCGAAGAGGTTGACCCGCCTGAGAGTGCCCATCAGCTCCTCCCTGGGGATGGCTATCTCCCGCTCGAAGTCGTCCGGCAAGAGCCTCCTGTACTCCGGGAAGTTGCCGTCGATGAGCCTGGTGCCGAAGACCACGTCGCCCACCCTGAACAACGCCTGGTTCTCGGAGAGCGAGACCTCGACGTCTTTGTCCCCTTCGGAGCCGAAGATCCTGGAGACCTCCTGCATGGCCCGCGCCGGAATGATGGCCTCCCTCGACCCCTCGAAACCGCTCGTCGCCAGCTCCGTCTCCTTGATGCTGAGCCGGTACGAGTCCGTGGTGACCATCTTTACCCGCGAGTCCTCGAAGCTTATGAGGATGCCCGTCAAGACAGGCCTGGTCTCGTCCCGCGAATACGACCGCGAAACCTTCTCCACGGTCTCCACGAGCGACTCCCCGGGCATCCTGAACGTGCCGTCCTCGGGAAAGTGGGGAAGCTGCGGGTAGTCGTCGGCCGCGTAAGCCCTGATGCGGTACTCGTTGTCCCCGGCAACGAGCCTGACCGTACCCTCAGAAGCGTCGTGCTCCAGCGTGAAGCTCCCCCCGGGCAACGACCTGACGATGTCGTTGAAGATGCGCGCCGGGATGACCACCCGGCCCTCGCCCTCGACCTCAGCCGGCGAAGAGGTCTGGATGGAGATCTCCATGTCCGTCGCCGATAACTTCAGGGCCTCCCCCCCAGCCTCGACGAGTATCCCTCCAAGCAACTGAATGGTGGACCGCGCAGAGACCCCACGTGATACCAGCTGTAGTCTCCTGCTGAAGGTTTCGGTGTTGCAAATAGCCCTCATGCTGCCTCCCTTCTCACCTTATTATTACTACCTAAACCATATATCTATTAGAATAATAATAATAATAAGGCCTGTGGATATGTGGATAACCCCGAAAATCTGCCGTACCTAAGCCGAATTCTTGACCTCACGCTTGTGGATAAAATTGTGGATAACCCACGTTTTCCTGTGGACAGATTGTGGATAAGTCCCGAGTTATCCACAGTATAGAGTTGTCCACAATTTTATCCACAGGTTTATCCACAGGTTTGACCCCTCTTATCCACAGGTTTATCCACAGGTAGCAGTAGTATCCGTAGGCACATACGACCTACTTTTCCTCTTCGGAGCCGTTTTTATCCACAGGATACGGCACTTATCCACAGAAACTGTGGATAAGTGCGAATAGTTGTGGAAACTTTTCTGGGAGTTATCCACAGGTTTTCGACAGCCTGTGGATGGGGTGTGGATAAAACGAGCATTCAGGGTCTATCTTTTGTTACAAATACCTGACCCTGGGGGAGGGGGGTAAGGGTCACCCTTTGCTCTTGACCTGTTGGGTGATCTCGTGGATCTGGGAGAAGACGTCGCGGTCGCTATTGATGAGGTTGGAGATCTTGGCTGTCGCGTGCATGACGGTTGAGTGGTCGCGTCCGCCGAAGGCCTTCCCTATCTTGGGGAGCGACTCGTCGGTAAGCTCGCGGGAGAGGTACATGGCGACCTGTCGGGGGTAGGCGAAACCTTTGGATCGGCTCTGGCCTATGAGGTCGGCCCTCGCGATGCCGAAGTAGCGGCAGACCTCGTGCTGGATCAGCTCTATGGGTATCTCGCGGTAGGCCTGG
>DASUPX010000402.1:0-3938 GCA_036280905.1 Rubrobacter sp.
GCCATCGGCTTCGACCTGCGCACCGCCCTCTCCAAAGAGCTAGATACCCAGGTGAGCGTGGTCAACGACGCTGACGCGGCGGGGCTGGCCGAGATGCGATGGGGCGCTGGTAAGGACCATGAGGGCGTCGTGCTCATGCTCACGCTCGGCACGGGCATCGGCACTTCCCTGTTCATCGGCGGCCGGCTGGTGCCGAACACGGAGCTTGGACACATCGAGGTCAGGGGCGAAGATGCCGAGTACAGGGCCTCCGACACAGCCCGGAAGCGCGACGACCTGAACTGGAAAGGCTACGCCAAGCGCCTGGACGAGTACCTACACAGGATCGAGAACCTCCTCTGGCCCGACCTCATCATCGTGGGCGGCGGCATAAGCAAGAAGTCTGAGAAGTATTTTCCCCACCTCACGAACCGGACCGAGGTGGTACGGGCCGAGATGCAGAACAATGCCGGTATCGCAGGCGCAGGACTGGCTGGCCTCCCCCAGCGAGCGGCGGTGCAGACCGCCGAATAGCGTGGGCCCTCCGGTCCGCCGTTACCCTTCGACGATGGCGGGCAGATCGTTCAGGTCGGGGAGCACGAAGGTTGCCTGTGTAGCCTCCGCCTGGCCCTTGCGGTCGACGAACACCGAATCGATTCCCGCCCGGGAGGCGCCCGCGACATCGGTGACGGGATCGTTGCCCACGTGGACTACCCGGTCGCGTGGGCTGTTGCTCGCGCGAAGCGCCTCCTCGAAGATCTCGCCGGCGGGCTTCTCCACGCCGACGACGGCCGAGGCGATCACCTCTTCGAAGTAAGTGCTCCATCCCAGGTCGTCGAGCACCTTGATGAGTTCGATGTCCCAATTGGAGACCGCGTACAGCTTCACGCCCAACTCCCTGAGCCGGTTCAACACCGACTCGGATTCCGGGTACGGGTAGAAGGATATCCTGCGCCGCGCCACATCCGCCAGGACTTCCACCGGTGCCTCCACGCCAATCTCAGCCGCGGTCATCATAGCGTTGCGCCGCCTGAACTCTTCCAGGTCTTCCGCTGTCCTGTACTCGATGTTCTCCTCGATGTGTCGCCTCAGGCTGCCCCACACGGGCCCGGCGACACCCTCAACGGAGAGACCACCGTTGCCCGAGTAAGGTGCCAGATCCTCGACGTACCCTTCCACGTCCAGATCCACCCACAACAGCGTCCCGTCGATATCCAGAAAAACGCAATCGTATCGCAACCGTGCAACCCCCCTCCATCGAAATGGGCCAAAGGACCTCGCTACCTCGAGCAACTTTCCGTACCTGGTGAGAGCCCGAGTATAACCTCGGCCGACTCCCTCAAACGTAAGCATTACCTCAAAACCGGAACCACACCACCCGGGATCGGCCCCACCTCGAAAGCGATGCTGTAGCGCGGCCGGCGACTCTTCGTCTATCCTTGGGTACCCGCTTTCGCCGCAACGACGGGGAAACGGGGACTGGTGGGTTGGCTCCGTTCTACAGTACTTCGGCGTCGAAGCCGTGTTCTTGCGAGAGAGCGGCCAGCGCCTGCTCCACGCCCTCCGCGGTGTCGTCGGGAACGTAGAAGTACGCCGTCTGGGGAAAGCGGTCCTCCTCGGGCTCGGAGCGAATGTACTGGTAGGCTACGTCCAGGCTATCAAGGGTGTCCCTGATGCTCTCCATCGCGGCTTCGTCGCCCACGTTGGCGACCCGCAGCATCGACTCACCGGTCATCTGTCGTCCCCGCCAGGTCGAACTCCAGAAACCGTCCGTTCTCCTGGATCAGCTCCCCATCCGCGTAGAGTTGCCCGCCGTCACGCAGGTCGCAGACGAGGTCCGTGTGTACGCTCGACTGGTTCTTGCCTCCCGTCTCCTCGTAGGAGCGTCCGATGGCGAGGTGGATGGTACCGCCAAGCTTCTCGTCGAACAGGACGTTGGCGCTCGCCTGGGTGATGCCGTAGTTGGTGCCGATACCGAGTTCTCCCAGGAACCTCGCCCCCGGGTCGGTGTCGAGCAGGCTCTGCAGAAAATCATCGCCCCGCTCCGCGCTGGCTTCGACGACCTTGCCGCCTTCGAAGCGAAGCCTCGCGCCTGAGACCTCGCGGCCCCCGATCGCGGCGGGCACGCCGAAATATACCGTTCCGTTGGCAGAATCCTCGATGGGGCCGGTGAACACCTCGCCGCAAGGCATGTTGCGCCGGCCCGCCGAGTTGATGAACGTTCGTCCCTCGACCGAGAGCGTCAGGTCCGTCTCGGGGCCCACGATACGGATCTCGCGCGCCTCCTGGAGCCTTTCCTTCAACCGCTCTTGCTCACGCGATTTGTCCTTCCAGTAGCGTACGGGGTCCCCTTCGTCGAGGCCCATCGCCCCGAAGGCGAACGCCTCGTACTCGGCGAGGCCCATGCCGGCCTCCTGGGCGAGAGCCTCTGTGGGGAAGAGCGTCAGTACCCATCGGTTTCTCTTTAGCATGATGTCCTGGAGGGGCTTGTTCAGTTCGGCGAGGGCCTGCTGCTTGCGCGGGTCCACGTTGGACAGCGCACGCGTATTCGACGGGGCCCTTACCGCAATGTGGGCGTCGGCCTCCTCTGCCACGAAGCGCCGTATCGAGGGTATCCGCTCGTAGTGGACATCCTGCGCCTTGTCGAAGAACGTCTCCTGGGTACCAGGCAACCCCACCTGCAGCACGGGGAAAGCCCCGACCTCAAGCAACCGGGCGTAGAGCGCGGTAATGAGGGGCTGAGCCCCGACCTCACCGAAGACGACGACCTGATCTCCCTCCCCCGCCTCGATGGAGTAGTCAACCAGCACCCGCGCCAACTTGCCGACCTTCTCGTCTACCATCCACGGCTCCTTCTCGGGGATTATCCTGCAGAGCTTATCATCCAGGAACGCCACCAAATTACGGGGCACGACCTAGATGGCGAGGCCGTCACGCGTGAACTCCAGGGCCGCGCGCATGCGGTCCAGGATCGTACCGGGATCCGGGGTCCCCAGGGGCCATGGTTTCAGCTCCAGGCTGACGGCGCCGGGATACCCGCCGGTGGCCAGCGCCGCAAGGAACGGTTTCAAGGGCAGACGGCCCTTGCCCGGAAGCCGGTGTTCATCCCGACCCGCCTGGAGGTTCGAGTCGGATAGATGAACGTGACGCAGTTGCGCGGCGAGGACAGAATGGGCCCGGAGAAGGTCCACCTTGCTAGCCCCGGCGTGGCTGGTGTCAAGCGTGACCTCGCCAACGTCCGACAGGTGCTCGGGAAGGTAGCAGGTCTTGCGCCTTACGTTGAACAGGCCGCCGGTGCTGTTGCGGGGCATGTTCTCGACGGCCACCACGGCTCCCTGCTCCCGCGCCTCACGCAGCGGGCCTTCCCTCCAGCGCTCCAGCGGCCTGCCGGGCGGCGGGGGATGTGCCACCACCACCGGAACATCCATCTTGACGGCAAGCCTGGCGACCCGCACCAGGGTCACCTCCGGCCCCAACCCCCACGCACCGCGGTAGAGCGGGGTATGGAAGGCCTTGACCGGTACGCCGTATCGTTCGACAAGGCTCCGCAGGTAGTCTGCCTGGTGGGTGTCCCAGCGTTCGTCCATCATGATCTCGACCCCGTCGAAACCCGCCTCGGCAGCCCAGGCGTACGTCCTCTCCAGGCCGAACGGATAAAGGGATCCCGTGCTGAATATGACGGGTATCGTCAACCCGACCCTCCGCGCCGGATCTCCAGAAAACGGGCCAGCGTCGATGGGGAGTGGTTCTGGTAGTGGTTGTTGGCGTAGGCGAAGACCGTCCTGCCCTCCTCCAGAAAGCGGCCCACCAGATTAGACCACCACCGGAGATCCTCGTCTCGGTCCTTCTTGAGATGAGTGTGTCCCGCGGGAAACTCCCGCCGGTCGCCGAGCCAGCGGATATAGGAGAAGTCAGCCGTCGCCAGATCCATCCTTGGCATCCTCGGATAGTCGATCAGC
>DASUPX010000403.1:0-2778 GCA_036280905.1 Rubrobacter sp.
CCAGAAAGGTTCGGCCTTCTCTCTGCGACACTCCACCCCTCAAAGTCGTAGAGGGTCTGTGACGAGATCCGACGCAGATCGCACTCGTTGCGTTTCTCGGACCCCATCCCATGCCCGACTTGGTGGAGCAAATCGCCCTAGACTCCATCTCAGAGAGTTTGCTTTGCGGCGAGCTTCTGGAAAACACGCCCGACAACTTCCCGGAGTCCGCGCGCTTCATGGTCGCTGACCGGATGCGTCGGGGCAAGCTGATTGCAGGTCCGCGATCGGACTACGGGTTTAGATACAATGGCACTCTGAACGGCCGCAAAGTGGACGAATTCAAGGCGGCCTTGGTCCAACGCGTTTTCAGGATGGCAGATGCTGAGGGTCTGACTTGGACCTGGAAATGCAACTATTGATACAAGACGCTCGATCTCACGGGCCGTTATTGCTGGCGCGGAAAAACGGCACCCCGGAGGTCAATTGAGCTCTCAACGGGGACCTTTGTGGAGGTAACGGACCTCGACCTCTTGATAATTGCCGCATTCGGGGCAGGTAAACGAACGCACCTTGCGGGAGCCGTAGGCCGGCACGATCGTGGTCTTGTTCCAGTCGAACACGTAGCCGCAGGCCTCGCAGCGCTGCCTGAAGGTAACCACCGTGCCGCGCTCGCCGACGATCTTGCCGCCCGTCATCTCTGTCGCCATTCGTCCTCCGGGGTCGTGCGTGCTCTCCTGCTCATTGTACGCCCATCTGGGCCAGGATCGCGGAGCAGAGCGGGCTTCCGGCGTCGAGGAAACCATCGATCACCTCGTAGTGGTTCTTGCCCTCGAGGATCAGACGCGCTACCTCGAAGCCTCCCACCCTCAGCGCTTCCAGGTAGTCCTCCGACTGGCGCTTGAACTCATCGGTCTCCTGGTCTCCGTAGGCGATGAGCAGGGGTGCCGTGGTGTTCGGGAGGCGTAGGACGGGGCTATTCCTGTAGATGCCGTCGTACCCGAGCTGGAGCGTGGGCTGCAGGAAGGTGTAGGGCAAGGGCGAGAGGTCGTAGATGCCGCTGACCATAGTCGCGCCCTTTATGATGTCGGCCGGCAGGCCGTACTCACCAGGCCAGTCGGTCGCGAGGAGCATGGCCACGAGGTGACCCCCTGCCGAGTGTCCGGCGACGTGGATACGGTCGGGGTCGCCGCCGAAGCCGGCGGCGTTCTCGTAGGCCCACGCCACGGCCGCGCGGGTCTGGCGCACGATCTCGTCCATCGTCACCCTCGGGCAGAGGTCGTAGTTCGTGACCACGGTCGCGACGCCCCTGGATACGGGGCCCCGCGCCGTGAACCCGAACTCCTTGCTCGTGCGCAGGCACCAGAAGCCGCCGTGCACGTAGACGAGCACGGGGGTTTTCTCCCCCGCCGGATAGACGTCGACATGCTCCGCGCGGGTGGGGCCGAAGGACACGTCCAGGCTGTGCTCGAGCTCCCCCCGAACGGCCTCGCTCTCCCGCCAGCAGAACGTCTCATAGCGGGCCGCCGCCTCGGGCAACATGGCCGTCAGGTTGTACTGGGCGTCCAGTTCTTCCTGGGTTGCGAAGTTTCCGTAGAGCATCGCTATCTTCTCAGGAGCCGGCGCCAGAGCGGGCGTCGACCGCCGGCCGGAGGGGTTGGCCTGTCGCCGGGTCCCCCGAGGCCGGGGAGGCCGTGCTCGCGCCGTACGGCGTTGCGTCCGCGCAGGACCTCGTCATCGGAGGCCCAGCTCTCGCCAACCTCCCGCTTCATCTGCTCCTCGATGCCGGCGAGGGCGGCAGCGTCCACTTCGCCAATCCTCGCCGCTTCGTACTTGATGCCGAGGAGCACGGAGTCTTTGTTCTGGATGTCATCCTCCTCTACTACTTCTTTAGCTCGAGCCTGGCCACCGCGGCCCGGTGGACCTCGTCGGGACCGTCGGCGAGACGCAGGGTGCGTGCGCTCGCCCAGGCGTAGGCAAGCGGAAAATCGTCTGAGACGCCGGCGCCACCGTGGGCCTGTATCGCCCGGTCCAGCACGTTCAGGGCCACGTTCGGGGCCACCACCTTGATCATGGCTATCTCCGCCCTGGCCTCTTTGTTCCCTACCGTATCCATCATACGTGCGGCTTTCAAGGTCAGGAGGCGGGCCTGCTCTATCTCCATCCTGGAGTCGGAGATCCAGGCCTGCACGACCCCCTGCTCCGCGAGCGGCCTGCCGAAGGCCTCCCTGGTCTTGACCCGCTCGCACATCTCCCCAAGGGCCCGCTCCGACACGCCGATCAGGCGCATGCAGTGGTGGATGCGACCCGGTCCCAGGCGTCCCTGCGCGATGGCGAAGCCCTTGCCCTCGCCCCAGATGATGTTCTCCACGGGCACACGTACGTCATCGTAGGAGATCTCCGCGTGCCCATGCGGCGCATCGTCGTAGCCAAAGACCGGGAGGGTTCGCTCTACCCGCACGCCAGGCGTGTCAAGCGGGACCAGGATCATGGACTGCTGCTCGTGGCGCGACGCCTCCGGGTCCGTCTTGCCCATGAAGATGGAGATCTTGCAGCGCGGGTCACCGGCCCCCGAGGTCCACCACTTCCTGCCGTTCAGGACGTACTCATCCCCGTCTCGCTCGATGCTCGCCTGGATGTTCGTCGCGTCGGAAGAGGCCACATCCGGCTCGGTCATAGCGAAGCAAGACCTGATCTCCCCGTCTAGCAGGGGCCGCAGCCACCGCTCCTTCTGTTCCTCCGTACCGTAGCGGACGAGCACCTCCATGTTGCCCGTGTCGGGGGCGTTGCAGTTGAAGA
>DASUPX010000404.1:0-4000 GCA_036280905.1 Rubrobacter sp.
AAACGCCCGCCGACCCACTCGGTCAGGTACTCGTCGCAGAACACCACGATGCTTTCGAAGAGCGTCAGCCCCACGTAGGCGAGCATCACCCATACCAGCAGATCAAACCGCTGCGGCACGAGTACCTCGTCCACGAGCACCTTGTACATCCAGATCGTCGCCGCCTGTATGGCCGGCCCGAGGGCAACGAGAAGCAGTATGAGGGGTAGCCATCGCCGGTAGGGTTTCGCGTGGGGCCAGAACCTGCGGTAGAGTTCCCATACGGATACGTTGGGGGCAGCGACGACCGGCGACCCTTCCTCTGTTCCCTCCACACCCGCCATGAGTCGGGCCACCTTCTCGCGTAGCTTTGTTACGATCTTCACCAATACCTCGTAGCCATGTAGAGCGGCGACCCTACCTTCGGGGTAGGGTCGCCGTATCGGGTGTGGGACACGCTCGACCTGTCAGGTGTTGCGGCGACGACGGCGACAACGCCGGCGGCGCCTACGGCTCTTGAACCTGCTGCAAGGCCGCCGGCCACTGTCCGAGTCGTCCCTGGTTGACCTGAGGGCTGGGGATGGCTGAATGAAAGCCATTCTGTTCACCTCCTCTTTCGGGTTGTGCTCCGTTTCCATTGCTTACGCATTCTGTCCGCCGAGGATTAGAGGGTCGTTAGGCGAGAGTTAGAGATCCCTAATAGTGGGAGATGAGACCGTGGGGTGTCCGGAGCCCGCGCTCCGAGGGTGACCGGAGCTCTTATCGCTTCTCGGTGCCCGGGTGGCCGTGTGCGTGGTCCCTGGATGCGAGGGCGGTGAGAAGCGGCAGGTAGAACGACACCTCCGTGCCCTCCCCCAGCCGGCTTTCGATCTCGATGCGACCGCCGTGGGCCTCGACGATGGTCCTGGCGATAGGCAAACCAAGCCCCGTGCCTCCCCGGCCCGTCCCATCGACGTCTCCCAGGCGAGTGCGGTTCTTGTCCGCGCGGTAGAAACGCTCGAACACGTGCGGCAGTTCTTGCGGGGAGATGCCGGGGCCGAGATCTTTGACCGTGACCCTCAGCTCGCCCGTACGGGTAAGGCCCGAGGAGAGCGTGACCGGGCCGCCCGGAGTTCCGTACTTGGTGGCGTTGTCAACCAGGATCAGCACGGCCTGTCCTATACGGGCCGCATCCACCCGGACCTGTCCTTCTCCGGAGATCACGCTTTCAAACTTCGCGCCGCGCTCTCGGGCGAGTGATTCGGCCCTCCCGGCCAGCTCGTGCATGAGCGGAACGGTATCCACGGTCTCCGTCTGCAGTGGAACCGAGGCGGCATCAGACCGGGCAAGGAACAGAAGGTCCTCGACCAGGCGCGTCATTCGCCTGGACTCCTCCACGATCTCCTCGAAAAGCTCCGCGTACTCGCGGTCGCCGCCAAGGGCGAGTCCAACCTGGGCGTTGCCGCGAAGCACGGTCAGGGGCGTCCTCAATTCGTGGGAGACGTCGGCTATGAAATCGGTCTTGGCCTGGTTGACCTCGGCCAGTTCTCTCGCGGTCTCTTGCTGCTTGTCGTACGCCTTCCTAAGCTCGTTGACGACGCGTACCGTGATGTATGCCAGGGCCGCTCCCGCCACGAGTAGCCCCAACAACACGGCGAGCAGGACGGTCCTGGCCGTCTGCGTGGCCGCGTCTAACTCCGTCAACGACTTCTGGGAGAGCGTCTCTCCGAGATCGTCGAGCGACTCGCCGATTTGCGCGAGTTCGTCCAGGCGATCCAGGCCCCTGGCGCTCGCCCTCTCGAAGGCGTCCCGATCCGTTTCGTAGAGTTCTATCGCTGGCCGGAAGTCGCGATAGTACCTTTCCGCCATCTTCCGGATCTGCGCTGGCTGTGTAACATCCTGGTCGCGAACCCCGGTGTTCTCCAGCTCCTCTATCTCTTCGCCCAGCCGGTCGTAGGAGGCTTCGAAGTTGTCGATCTGGACCTCGGAAGGCCCGCTGAAGGTTATGTTGCGCTGGTAGTGACGCACGTCGAGGACCGCGGCCCGCATGTCGTCTCCCTCGTCTTCCAGGGCGAGGTCGTAGCGAGCTTCATCGGTCACGCCCTCTACGCGCAAGTTGGACAGGAGTCCCACGAAGCCGGCGATAAAGATCGCGATCAGTAGCCCCCCGACGGCAGCCAGCGTGATCCGCCACGGCTGCTCTCTTATCCAACCGATCCACTTCATGCTTGCGGACCTCCACGTGATGGCTCTGGAGTTTTACTGTCAGAAGCTGTCAGATTATACTTGTGGGCGTCATGCTGATCCTTCTGATAGAGGACGATCCTGCCATCGTGCGCTTCCTGGAGCGCGGTCTCGCGGCCCATGGCCACCGCACCATCAGCGCCGATAACGGCGAGGATGGGCTGTTTATGGCCGCCGAGGAGGCCGTCGAACTGGTCCTTCTCGACGTAATGCTTCCGCGGATGGACGGCCGCCGGGTGCTGGAGCGTATCCGGCTGAGGCGACCCGACCTGCCCGTCCTGATGCTAACCGCCCGCGACGGGGTACACGACAAGGTCGAGGCCCTCGATCTCGGCGCCGACGACTACCTGACCAAGCCGTTCGACCTGGAGGAGTTGCTGGCGCGTATGCGCGCCCTCACCCGCCGCTCCGACCAGCCCTGGTCATCGAAGATTGAGTCCGGGGACCTCAAAGTGGACCTGCGCTCCCGAAAGGTCTGGCGGGGGGATCGGCGGATGGAACTTTCAAGCCGCGAGTTCGCGTTGCTGGAGTACTTTATGAGGCATCCGGGCCAGGTACTCTCGCGGCAGCAGATCCTCTCCGCCGTCTGGGACTACGCGTTCGACCCGGGCTCGAACGTCGTCGACGTCTACGTCCGGTATCTGAGGAGCAAGCTCGACCGCCGCGGGGAGCCCTCGGTTATAGAGACCGTCCGCGGCGCCGGCTACCGCTTCGAGCCGCCCGCGGCCCGGGCTTCTTCCACAGAGCACCAACATTAACGATCTCTAACCTTCTTATCATCGGGCTCTAACGGGGCACCATTATCGTTGAGCAGCAGTCGATGAGAGCAGAAGGAGGAAGCAGGTGGCTACCAAGAGGATCTCGGTCGCGGTACTGGTGGGCGTGCTGGCCCTGGCGATGGCCGCCCCGGCCGCGATGGCCGAAGAACGGGTGTGTCGGGGTACGATAGGCGCTACCACCGTGGACAACCTGCTGGTGCCCCAGGGCGCGAAGTGCACGCTAAACGGCACCAGGGTAGAGGGAACCGCCAAGGTCGAGCGGGGCGCGCAGCTCTTCGCCAACGGCGTGAGGGTCAAAGGCAACGTGCAGAGCCAGGGCTTCCAGACCGTGGTCCTCAGGGAGGCCTCCGTCGTCGTCGGAAACGTGCAGCTCGAGAACGGACGCGAGGGCGGCAGCGGGCGGGTCATCAACTCCAGGGTCAACGGCGACGTGCAGTATTTCTCAAACAAGGCCCGCATGGTCGCCAGGGGCAACACTATTCTCGGTAACCTTCAGGCCAACCAGAATACCGGCGGGCTCGTGATCTCCGGCAACTCCATCGCCGAGAACCTGCAGTGTCAGGCCAACAAACCACGTCCGACCGGCGGCGGCAACACGGCCGGCGACAAGGAAGACCAGTGCGCCGCACTCTGAGCCGAAGACCTACATCGGAATGTCGGATACCTGATTAGGAGACCGGAAAAGCGGGTAGCCTCCTATCTGGAAAGACGAATGGATAGGAGTGGAAGCATGGCTACTGCAGAACGGCGCGCAAACGTGGTGTGGAAGGGAAACCTGTTTCGAGGATCGGGTACTTTCGACCTGGTGAGCAGTGAGGCCGTGCAGGGACTTCCAGTTACGTGGGCCTCGCGCACGGAGCGTCCCGACGGTAAGACCAGCCCAGAGGAGCTCATAGCCGCGGCCCATGCCAGCTGCTTCGCTATGGCCTTCTCCAACACCCTCGCCGAGCAGGGCAACGAGCCGGAGGAGCTCAACGTCACCGCGGTGTGCACTTTCGATGCCGACCAGGTGAAGGTCA
>DASUPX010000405.1:0-3973 GCA_036280905.1 Rubrobacter sp.
ACCCTGGCTGGCTCAGCTCCCCACGTGGGCGTCGTCGGCTACACGATGGGCGGCGGCTTCGGCTGGCTCGGACGCCGCTACGGCCTTAACTCCGCCAGCGTAACAGGGGCCACGGTCGTCACCGCAAATGGAGAATCTTTGCGCGTGAGGCCCGACGAGAACGAGGATCTCTTCTGGGGCCTGAAGGGTGGCGGGGGCAACTTCGGTGTCGTCACCTCGCTCGAGTTCAGGCTCTACCCGCTTGCGACCGTCTTCGGCGGGAGCGTCTTCTACCCGGTAGAGCGTGCCCGCGAGGTGCTGAACGCCTACGCCCGCTGGAGCGAGGGGCTCCCCGAGGAGATGACCACGGCCGTCGCCTTCATGAACGTCCCGCCGCTGCCGCACCTGCCGGAGCCCCTGCGGGGCCGGTCCGTCGTGGTGGTCAAGGGCGCCTACGCCGGGGGGGGTCCGCGGGACGGCGAGGAGATGTTCCGGGCCGTTCGTGAAGGGTTCGGTCGGCCCATCGTCGACACCTTCGGGCGGATGCCCGTGGCAGAGATGGGCAGGATCAGCATGGACCCCGTGGACCCGCTCGGTGTGATCCAACACGCCGAGATTCTCTCCGACCTCTCGCCGAGGGCCGTAGACGCCCTCGTGCGGGTCGCCGGGGCCGGGTCGGAATCTCCCCTGACCATCCTCGAGATCCGCCAGCTCGGCGGCGCCCTCTCTCGCGCCACCGGACAACCCGACCTGCTCTGCAGCGGCAACTACTCCATGAATGCCATCGGGGCAACCGTCACCCCGGAGATGGCGGCGGGCGTCAGGGAGCGCATAGCCCGCCTGACCAGGGAGATCCGGCCCTACAGGACCGGCAGAACCTTCCTCAACTTCTTGGAGGAGGGGCCATCGGGAGATCGGGTCCGTGCCGCCTACACGGCCGGGGACTGGGGGCGGCTGGTCGCGCTCAAGGACCGTTACGACCCGCACAACATATTCCGTTTCAACCGCAACATACCGCCGAGCCGCGTAAACGGCCAGGCAGAGAGGATAGGCAAGTGATGCAGAAGATACTGGTGAGTGGGGCGACCGGCAACGTGGGCTCGCGGGTGGTCCGTGAGCTGCGGGAACGTGGCGCATCCGTCCGTGCCTTCGTGCGCGACAGGGACAGGGCCGCGGGGATGCTCGGCGAGGATGTCGAGCTCGCGGTCGGCGATTTCGGAGATCACGCCTCTATAAAGGCCGCGCTCGAAGGCGTCGAAGGCGTCTTCCTCGCGTGCTCCAACCAGCCACGCCAGGTCGAGTACGAGAACCGCGTGATCGACGCGGCGAGAGGGGCCGGTGTGCGCCGGATCGTCAAGCTCTCGGCGCATGGGGCCGGGATCGGCTCCCCGGTAGCTTTCTGGGGCTGGCACGCCAGGATCGAGGACCATCTGCGGGCCTCGGGCGTTCCTTCCGTCGTTCTGCGGCCCACCTTCAGCATGGCCAACCTGTTCGCCTCCGCCGAGGCCGTGAAGCACACGGGCAAGCTGTTCGTGCCAGCCGGGGATGCGGGAATCGCCATGATCCATCCGCAAGACGTGGCGGCCGTGGCCGCCGTAGCCCTGCTCGAAGACGGGCACGAGGGAGAGCCGTACACGCTAACGGGCCCCGAGGCCATCACCTTCTTTCAGGTGGCCCGGTACCTCCGGGAAGCCCTGGGGCATGAGGTCGAGTACCTCAACGTTCCCGATGAGACGGCGCTTCAGGGCATGGTCGAGCAGGACCTACCCGAGTTCGTCGCCGGTCAGATCGTCACCGTGTTCGGGATCCTACGCGGCGGTGCCCAGGAAAGGACCACAGGAACGGTTCAGACCCTGACCGGTCGCAAGCCACGCGGCTTCTCAGACTTTGCCCGCGAGCACGCCGCCCTGTTCGGGAGAGGGGTGTCCCTGATCTCGAAGTAAGACAGTTCGGGCGGTTTGGCCCGCCGGGAAGCCGGGAGGCTACGCTAGGCTTCTGGCTTCCCGGGCTTCTTGCCGATGCTGACCATCTCGGGGGAGACGCCCGTTGGCGGGCCGTCGCCCAGCTCCGCGTCCCGGTACTGGTAGACGCCGCGGCAGGTATGGCCGCCGGTGGTCCGCTTCTCGGTGTAGGAGAGCTTCACGTTCGGGTTGATAGCGTTGACCATAGCCTTCTCGTAGGTTGAGAAGGCGGCGCAGGGCTTCACGTCCCAGCCGGGGACGCCGTCGTGGCCCATCCCGCCGAACCAGGGGCAGCGGTCGGCGTTTATGACGTACTCGCCCTCTTTCGTCTCGGTCAGCGTGATCTCGATGTCGAAGAAGCGGTTGGCGAGCATGACCACGTCGACGGTATCCTTCATCGTCTTGACGCCGAGCTGCTCTCGCAGGTCGCTCCCCTGCTTCTCGCCGATCCTGCTCATGGCGAGCTTGCCGACCTTCTGGCCATCGTAGCCAAGGTCATCGGCGGCCCGGATCATCTCGTCCAGGATGACGCCTGTCCCCGCGCTCGCCGCCTTCCACTTGTACCACGTCGGGCCGGGAAGCCCGAGTTTCATCGCCCACCGCGCCAGGAACAGTGGAAGCCTGGGCAGACCGTAAACCTTGAGCCACTTCATAATGAAAAGTCCTTCTTAGCGCTTGCATCCAGGAACCCCCATTATACTCGTCCTGCAACTGTTGCTTCCCGAACACGGAAGCCCGCCGGGATCCCCCAGCCTGCAGTCCCCGCCAGAGCGGCAAGCTTGAAGCGCACGCATGGCACCCTCTGACACCCTCTGGTGGCAATCTCCCCGATCCTATGAGGCCTCTAGATAACGTATCATTCTTCCGCCTGCGTCAGTCCTCTAGCAAGGAGTTATCCGCACCAAAGCCATGGTATCTCCCCCCCAGAACGAATCCCTCCGCTACCGCCGGCCGGCGGAGCTCTGCGCCGCCCTGGCCGGATACGTGGGGATCCTGGCCGAGCGGCTCCTCACCTCACCCCCGGCCTACGAGACCGTCCGCTGGGAGGAGGCGCTTGCCGAGCTCGGAGCCCGCTTCGGGAACGTATCAGAGATCCTGAACGAGCCCGCGCTACTTGAGGTAGAAGAGGGCACCCGACGTCTCCTCGCGGAGATCCATCCCGAGGACCCCTACCTGCCCCGCTGGGCCGCGGATTCGCTCATGGCCCGCCTGTGTTACCTCGCCTGCCGCCTGCTCGAGCCGGAGACGGTCGTCGAGACGGGGGTGGCCTACGGCGTGAGCTCCGCGTACATCCTCACGGCCCTGAGGGAGAACGGACGGGGCATGCTACATAGCGTGGACCTGCCGCCGCTGCGCAGGAGATCCGGGCGTTTCTGGGGCATCGCGGTGGACCAGGATCTCCGGTTCCGGTGGAGACTACACCGGGGACCCAGCGTCAGCATCCTGCCCCGTCTCCTCCGGGAGATACCCACGGTCGACCTCTTCGTCCACGACAGCCTCCACACCCACAGAAACATGCGCCGCGAGTTCGACACCATATGGCCCCACCTGAAAGAGGGAGCCCTGCTCCTGGCCGACGACGTGGAAAGAAACCACGCCTTCGGCGAACTAGCACAGAAAGCCCCAGCACTCTTGCGCGTTGTCGAGGACCGAGAAACTTCCCCACTCCACGGCCGGGCCGCCCCCGTAGTGTTCGGAATAGCAATGAAGGCGCACTCCGGCTAACGCCTCCGCTTGTCAGCACGGCGCTTCGCGCCTTGTCAGCACGCTCCCGTTGGTCGCTTGTCAGCAACGCATCGCCCGGCTTCGCCTGGCTCGCTGTCAGCCAGATCCCGCTGCAGCCTGCACCTCTCCGCACACAAAGTTGCGGTACAGGGGAAGCCCCATGCCGAAGCCACCGCTGCGAATCGAGACGACCAGCCGAAAGCGAGGCGAAGCCGAAGCGTTGCAGACAAGCGACAGCCGCCAGGTTGGAGCGTGCTGACAAGGCGCGTAGCGCCGTGCTGACAAGCGAAGGCCGATAGGCCAGAGCG
>DASUPX010000406.1:0-4909 GCA_036280905.1 Rubrobacter sp.
GAGAGCCGACACGTGGCTGTAGTTCCGCGGCCCTCGCCAGCCTCTTGTGAACGGCGGGGCCAGATCCAGCCCGCAAAAAGTAGTGTCGTCGCGGAACTGCCTCGGCGGATGTATAGTGACCGCGTGGGTTTGCGCGTGATCTAGGAGCGACCGGAGGCGCTTCCCGAGTATGGCAAGATGCCCATCGCCTTCGAGGTCAGATCCCGCCCGCGAATCGAGCCGGTGCGCCGCGGTCTGGGGGCCTCTCGTTCGTCGAAGAAGAGATCGATCCTTACGTCAAGGACTACGATGCGATCGAAGGCGAGGGGCCAGCCAGCTGGCCGGAAAGGTTCGATCTGTCTCGATGGGGCATTCTTTCTGCGTTCGAGGGTAAGCGTCGCGTTGGCGGGGCGGTAGTGGCCTGGAACACGGTAGGCGTCGACCGCCTTCGGGCTCGCGACGACCTCGCCGTCTTGTGGGACTTACGGGTCCGCCCCGAGAATCGCGGAAGTGGAATTGGTCCGTTGCTTTTCGACCACTTGGTCTCCTGGGCACGAGAGCGGGGTTGTGAGTGGTTGGAGGCGGAGACACAGAACATCAACGAACCAGCGTGCCGATTCTACGTGCGGAGGGGGTGCAAGCTGGGGGCTGTGGACGCGCACGCCTACGAGGGCATGCCAGATGAGGTACAGCTCTTGTGGTGGAGGAATCTTTGACGGTCGGCGGATGAAGGTGCGCTGAATCCAGGGTATGGGAAGATTGCACTCTCGGCCCCTCTCAGGACCAGGGAACCCGGACGCGGTCGGTAGTTGCGATGGCCGATGATTTGCAGGTTCTGCTGATACCACCGCCACCTTCGCCCTCCAGACCGCCACAGTGCCCAGCCCGCCCGTGCTTGCACGCCCGCGAAGACCCGTGCAGACGGTGCCGCCCGTGACTCTGACGCCGTTCGTCGAACCTGGCCTTTCGCCACTTCCACGCACCTGGGTGAACAAGCTTCGTAGAGCAGCCTGATCTGAGAACTGATCAAGCTTGGTCAGGGGTATGCTCGATATGTGTCATGGCACATCATCCCACCAGGAGCACACTGATGCTGAAGGGGTCTCTAGCTGGAAAGGAGGCCATCATGAAAACCATCAGATCTTTTATCGAGAGACACCCCGTGCTGAGCTACTACGCTATGGTGTTCGCCATCTCGTGGGGCGGCATTCTCCTCATGGTCGGGCTCGGTCCTGGCGGAATCCCGGCTACCAGGGAGCAAGTCGGAGTGCTGATGCCGTTTATGCTCCTGGCGCTGTTCGCAGGCCCCTCCGTGGCAGGCCTAGTGATGACCGGCCTGGTCTATGGCAGGGAGGGCTTTCGCGACCTCTTCACCAGGATGACGAGGTGGCGGGTGGGCGCTCGCTGGTATGCCGTAGCACTACTTACCGCCCCGCTACTGGTGACGGCGACACTCCTTGCGCTCTCGCTAAGTTCCCTCGAGTTTCTCCCAGGCATATTCACATCCGACACGAAGATCACGCTCCTTCTGTTCGGTATCGGGTGGGGGCTTGCTGGCGGTGGCTTACTGGAGGAGCTAGGCTGGACGGGCTTCGCCGTGCCCACGCTGCTTCGGCAGCATCACGGTGTTCTCGCCACGGGGCTCTTCGTAGGAGGGTTGTGGGGGTTGTGGCACCTCCTTATAGCCTTCTGGGCGAGCGGCACTTCCTCCGGAGCGCTCTCGCTGGCCGGCTTCCTGCCCGCGGTTCTCTTCTACGTGGGGTCACTGCCAGCCTACAGGGTGCTTATGGTGTGGGTCTACGAGCGTAGCGGTGAGAGCATGCTCCTGGCGATGCTCATGCACGCGAGTTTCTCAGCCAGCATGTTGATCCAGCAGCCTCTGGGTCTGGCACTTGTGCCCGGCTTGGCCTGGAACCTCGTATTGGCTGCCGCCCTCTGGGTCGTCGTTGGAGTGGTCGCCCTGGCTCAAGGTGGGCATCTCTCGCGGCAACCACTCCGGAGGCGGGTGGCCTAATAGGGGCCAGAAAGGAGATGTGAACTCATGAAAACCATCAAGGCTTTCATCGAGAGCCACCCACTGCCTAGCTACTTCGTCCTGGCGTTCGCCGTCACATGGGGGGGCTTCGTACTTGCGGTCGGCGGACCGGGCGGAATCCCGGCCACTAAGGAGCAGTTCACGACGTTGCCCCTCTTGGCGATCCTGGCGGTGCTGGTAGGCCCGAGCGCATCGGGCCTCCTCTTGACCGGCCTCGTCTACGGCAGGGAGGGCTTTCGCGACCTCCTCACCAGGATGACGAGATGGCGGGTGGGCGCTCGCTGGTACGCCGTAGCGCTACTTACCGCCCCGCTCGTGTTCGTCGCTGTCCTCCTTTCGCTGTCGCCCATCTCCCCCACGTTCCTGCCCGGTATATTCGCATCCGAGGACAAGGTGTCGTTCGTGCTGATGGGCATCGTAGTGGCGCTTATAGTAGGTACCTTCGAGGAGCTAGGCTGGACGGGCTTCGCCGTGCCTACGCTGCTCAAGTTACGTTACGGAGTCCTCTCTACCGGGCTCCTCGTCGGTGTGCTTTGGGGAGCGTGGCACATCCTTGGGAACGATATCTGGGCGAGCGTCGCTACCGCCGGAGGGCTCCCCCCGGTTCTCTATGCAATCCTGGTTGGCCTGGTTCTTCTCGTGGGGCAGCTACCGGCCTACAGGGTGCTTATGGTGTGGGTCTACGAACGTACCGGGAGCCTGCTGTTGGCTATCCTCATGCACGCGAGTTTTGCAGCCTGCACGTTCATTCTTAATCCTGTAGCCGGTCCTGGGGCGATGTCGGGAACGTACCTGTTGGTTTACGTCGTCGCATCGGCCGCCGCGACATGGATCGTCGTTGCGGTAATCGCGGTAGCCCAAGGCGGGCATCTCACGCGGCAGCCGCCGATCCGGGAACGAGTGGCTTGAGAAAGGAGTAGCCCTCACCTTCTCGCCGTTACGCTTCCTGTACGCGGTTCTCGCCCGCTCCTGCTCTGCACGACGCCCCGGAGCATAAGCCCGGGCTCGGTGGGTCAACGTCTGCGCTCCCGCAACCGGAATGCGAACACGATCAGGGCTTCTCGGTCTTGTCGACTATCTTCACCTTGCCCCTCTCGTCCTTGGTGATGACTGCTGCGTCAAAGGTCCCCACCACATGCTCCTGGTGCAGTTCCTTGAGCGCCTTCAGGTCCGCCTTCGCGTCCTCTACGCTCACGTAGTCGCCCGCGTACAGAAACATCGGGTTTTCGCTCACCGCTTGCCCTCCTTCGTGTCTCATTCGGTGCAATCGCGCCCGCCACGCCTGCGGCAGCCGCGCGGGCTAACGCCCTCGGCTGCTGAGCTAGCCGCGGATCGCCCTTCGCACCCTCATCACACGCGCGGCCATGCCATCCTCGTGTAGAACTTCCTCGGATGTAAGCAGGACCCAAAGGCGCGTCAGACGCCACGAAGGCGCCTTCTGTCCATGGCCCCATGCCGGCAGCTCTACGGCCCGCTGGCTCGCCACTGCCTCTCCTTCCTCGTCTCGGCGACCGTGCGCTATTGGCCGCAATCTGTCCTGGCAGACCTCCTTCGCTTTCGTGCACGACGCGCTTCTCTTGTACGGCAACCTACTCTCGTTGTTAAAAGGCTCTCATCACCCAACGGGGTGTTTCCCCTAGATGAGTGTTGCGAGGATGTCAGGCCCACAGCTCCTTTATGCGCCCCTGCGGCCTGCCCAGCAACCGGTTGACGTAGAGCCCGTAGGTGTAGGCCGCCACCTTCGCCGCGATCCTGGTGACCAAACCCGTGAGCGTCTTGGCCAGCGTCCCATCCATGCCGAAGACCCCCTTGAGGATCGCGAAGCACACCTCCACCTGCTGGCGTATCGGTGGGCGCCGGTCCGCCTTTTCGGTCGCCAGCAGTATGCCGCGCCCGGCCAGCTCTTCCCCGAGCGCGCTGCTGCGGTAGGCCAAATCTCCCAAGAGCCTCCTCGCGAGGGCGCCTTCCTCGAGATCCGCATCCGCCAAGAGCTCCCGCACCAGGAGCACGTCCGCTACGTTTGCGGGGGTCATCTCGTAGGAGATGGGGACCCGGTTGGTGGCGCACAGGAGGTGCAGCTTCACCCCGTACGCCGCGAAGGAGCCCCACCTCACCCACGCCGCTCCCGCGAAGCCCTCGGACTGCGCGACCTGCCTGGGGTGCAGGACCTCAAGCAGCGTCGAATCGGCGATGAGCGTCTCGGGCTCGCCCACCAGTTCGGGCAGGATCTCTCGGCGCAGGGGCTCCAAAAAGCGCCTGAGCTTCCTCACCCGGCGATGGAACGAGGAAGGGTGCATCCCCGCCACTCCGGGGAACAGGTGCGCGAGGAACCGCTGGGCATCCCGCAAGAAGGAGCGTTCGCTCTCCGTGCCCCGGAGCTGCTGCAACAGCGCCAACGTTAGGACCTCGGAGTCCGAGAGCTTCTTGAGCGACTCGTGGCTGTGCCATCTCGGGTTGAGCAGCGCGTAGGCGTCGTCGATGAAGCAGAACAGGACCGTGATCGCCCCTTCCAGGGATGCGAGGGTGGAGGTATGCTGCGGCTGGGCCATCCGAGGTTCCTTTCGCCGGGGAGTCGGATGGCCCCCTTTCTATCGTCAAACCACGCAACACGCATCTAGGGCCCGACAACGCGAACTGCCAGCTGCGGAGGCTAAGGCCGCCCTGGTGGCCGAGATCGCCTCGGAGATCCTGCGCACCAGGGGGCGTATCTCCGAGCTAGACCGCCGCCTCGAGGAACTGCTGGCGGAGGACCCCAAAGCGCGGATCGTGCGGAGCATGCCCGGGATGGGTGTCGCCTTCACGGCCGACTCTTTGGCCGCCGCTGCGGGCGTCGCTCCCGTGCTCAGAGCCTCGGGCGCGAGGAGCCATCGACGAAGGGCGAGCCGCGGCAACAAA
>DASUPX010000407.1:0-6274 GCA_036280905.1 Rubrobacter sp.
CAACCTGCTGTACTACGTATGCAGTTGGCACCGGGCTCGTAAAGGAGGGTGCAAGTACGCCAAGTATTACGGGGCCGAGGAGATCGAGGGCCGGGTATCGGCCTACGTCCTCGATCTGATTCGCAACCCCGAGATATTGCGTGAGCAGGTAGAGGCCGAAGCCGCCCGCGAGAAAGCGGCCTTGCGCGACACGCGCAAACAGGTTGCCGCGCTAGCGCACCGTCTCGCCGAGACCGTCGCCGAGCGCGACCGTTACAATCGCCTCTACGCCCGTGGCAAACTCACGGACGACGAGTACGACGCTTACACGGCGGAGGTAGCCGAGCGCAAAAAGGCCGCCGAAGACGAGTTGGCGAAGCTCGAAGATGCCAAACGCTATGTCGAGTACCTAGACACTGTGCCCCGGCTGGTCGAGGATTATCTGAAGGAGTTGCCGCAGATGATCGACGACGTGCCGCGCATCCGTGAGTACGTGATCCGGGACGAATACAAAGGCGCAGGGACAAACGGGCACCTCCGGCCACAGATCGTGGTGCCGGGCATGCACCGTAAGCGCACCCCGGAGGAGATGAAAGTGCTTAGAGACGAGGCCGAGCGAGAGAGGATCGGACGTTACCGCCGGGCCTACGAGATGCTCGATCTCAAGGTCGTGGCCTACCCCGACGGGACACTGGAAATCTCTTGGACCGGAGGCGGTTGTAAGTTGTCGGGCACACGTTGGTGAACCGATGCCGAGGTCGAGCAGGCTCGCGTCCTCCTCGGGGGCGTAGAGGCGGTCCGTTATGCCCGAGGCGAAGAGAACGCGCCAGAAGCGATTGCCGGGGTGTGCGTAGTGGTGCCCGGTGTGCCCCGAGGTTAGCGACGGGTTGTACCCGCAGAACAGGAGGTCGAGGCCGGGCCGCAACAGGTCTACGGCCACCGCGCCTAGCTGTCCTCCTCCTGGACTCGCCTGCGCCTGCGCCTGGCGCGCTCCTCCGCGCGTCGTCTCATCCTCGCCTCAGTCGTCTCGGGTTCCGGCGGCGTCTGCACCTCACGAGTGGTCTCCGACTCCGAAGACTCCTCCACCAGCTGCTCCTCCGTATGCGCTTCCGTGATCTCGTCTTCCTCCGGAGGACGCTCCTCCACGACGGTCTCTTGCTCCTCGGGAGGAGCCTCCTCCACGATGGTCTCTTGCTCCGGCGCGTCCTGGCTCTCGACCGAGGCCGTCACCTCTTCATCCTCGGGCGCGCTCGAGTCTTCCTCGGGGATGCTGGCAGCCTCGGGCTCCGTGGTGTCTACTTCCGCGGTCTCGACCACTGGCGTCTCTTCTACGACCGTTTCGGCCTGCGTGGTCTTGCTGTCTGCGGGCTCGGTTGCCTCGTCTTGCGGTGTGGTTCGCGTCTCTGGTGCGGCGGCCGTCGTTGCCTGCGGGCTTTCGTCCTGCTCGCTCCGGCGTCTTGCCGGGCCGATGCGGCGTCTCGCTTCCTTCTCCGGGAAGGTTATGTCGGTAATGGTGGCGTTGAGCTCTTTGATGCGGAGCCCCGTCGTCGACTCCACGCGCTCGGTGATCCTCTGCCGCACCTCCTCGACGGTCTGGAGGATGTTCTTGTTGTACTCGATGCCCATCTTGAGGTCTATGGCGACCTCTGTCTGGCCGATCTCGACGCTGATGCCGCTGGTCTTGCTCTCGGAGCCTGTAATGTTCCCGAGCATCCCGCCCGCGGCCCGCGAGGCGCCCCCGCCCATGTGGACGCCCTCGACCTCCCCGGCCGCCATGCTGGCAAGCGAGGAGACCACAGTGTCGCTGATGGTCGTGACGCCGCGCTCGCTCAGGAGCGGGCTGTCGTTGCTCTGCCCTTGCGTCTCGCTCATCTCCAAGCCTCCTCCGTCGGCCAGTGGTTCTCCGGATTGTTCCCCTGCACATGCTATCGCAACCAGAGTACCAGCATCCGGGGGAGCATGTCTCAGCGGCCCCCCGGGCGACGGCGGTCCGATTGCAACGTTACGGGCGCGTATCTATACTTGAATCGGTATCTGTCGAACGGGCCATAATCTTGCGTGTGTCAGGTAGATCGGAGGGCATGTGAGACAGCGAATTACCCTGATCGGATTACTCTTCGTTGCGATGCTGCTCGCGGGCTGCGGCGGGCAGTCTGCGGAGGAATCGGGGGCCACGGACAGGTGTGAGATGGACGACCCGCCGCTCTACACGGAGGGCACGCTTACGGTCGCCACTGACAGGCCAGCCTACCCGCCGTGGTTCAAGGGCAACCCCAAGGACTACTCGGGCTACGAGGGCGACGTCGCAAAGGAGATCGCCAGGCGTATGGACCTCCCGATCAAGTGGGTCGTCGAGCCGTTCAACAAGTCCTACGCGCCTGGCGCCAAAGACTTCGACTTCGACATCAACCAGATCACCATAACCCCCGAGCGCAAACAGGCCGTGGAGTTCTCCGAGGGCTACTTCGACAACGCCCAGGGCATCCTGGTGATGAAGGACAGCCCCGCCGCCGACGCGCAGAGCCTCTCCGACCTCGAGGATCTGATCATCGGGGCCCAGGTCGGCACGACCGCCCTTGACTTCGTCAACGAGACGATCAAACCGGCCGAGGCCCCGAAGGTCTACGACACGACCAACGACGCCAAATCCGCGCTGGATAGCGGCCAGATCGACGTCTTCGTCACCGACCTGGTTACCACGGTCTACCTGCGCGATTTCGAGATAGACGGCTCGACCGTTATCGGCAAGTACCCGCGCAACGAGCAGTTCGGGATTCTGCTCGAGAAGGGCAACCCGCTGGTCGGCTGCGTGAACGAGGCGCTCACCTCGATGAAGGAAGATGGGACGCTAGAGGACCTGCAGAAGAAGCACCTGCAGCAGTACCTGAACGTCCCAACCCTCGAGAAGTAGCGTGTTGGGGGGAGGTCCCGGAGCACCAGGACCTTCCGCGGACGCGGGCAGGGGCTCGCGGGCGCTTGGGAACCGCGGGGTACTGGTGTCGAGCGCGAGCACCGTGCTCTTCTTCGCAGCGATCGCGGTGATAGTGGCGCTCTCGCCGGGGAGCGAGGTCGTGGCCGAGAGGTTCTTCAACCCGAAGAACCTCTGGCAGTCGCTCATCGGCAGCACGGGCAATCCCTCGGTGCTCGGGGCATTTCTGCTCAACGTCAAGATCTTTCTGGTCGCCGAGGTGCTCATCCTGGTGCTGGCGCTCGTCATAGCCGTGGTGCGCGGTATACCGGGGCCGGTGTTCTTCCCTTTCCGGCTCCTAGCCATCGTCTACACGGACCTCTTCCGGGGGGTACCCCTGATCCTGGTCCTGTACATGATCGGGTTCGGGGTGCCTGGCCTCGGGTTGCCCGTCATCTCCTACCTGCCAGACGTGGTCTACGGCGTCGTCTCGCTGGTCCTCGTCTACTCGGCCTACGTGGCCGAGGTGTACCGGGCCGGCATCGAATCGGTCCACGAGAGCCAGAACGCGGCGGCCAGATCCCTTGGCCTGACGCGCTGGCAGTCCATGCGCTTCGTGGTGTTGCCACAGGCGATAAGGCGGGTCATACCGCCGCTGCTCAACGACTTTATAGGGCTGCAGAAGGACACGGCGCTCGTCTCCGTGCTCGGCTCGGTGGAGGCGGCGCGGGCGGCCCAGATCTACGGCGCCTCCGAGTTCAACTACGCGAGCTACGTGGTCGCGGCCTTCCTGTTCGTCCTGATCACCATCCCCCTGGCCCGCTTTACGGACCGCCTGATAGCCCGCGATAAACGCCGCCGCGAGGCTGGAGCCCTGGCATGAGCGGAGGTCCGGCGCTCCTCCTGGAAGGCGTCAGAAAGTCATTCGGCGAGAACGAGGTGCTCAAGGGCATCGACCTGACGGTCGAGCCGCACGAGGTGGTCTGCCTTATAGGGGCCTCCGGCTCGGGCAAGTCCACGCTCCTGAGGTGCGTGAACCTCGTGGAGCCGATAGACGCCGGCCGCGTGGTGGTGGAGGGGGAGGAGATCACCGCCCCGGGCGTGGACGCCAACCGCATCAGGCGCCGCATAGGCATCGTCTACCAGTCCTACAACCTCTTCCCCCACATGACGGTGCTGCGCAACATCACGCTGGCCCCCCGCGAAGCCCTGAGACAGGACCGGGCGGAGGCCGAAGAGAACGCCCGCAACCTGCTCGACCGCTTCGGCCTGCTGGACAGGGAGAACGAGTACCCGGACCGGCTATCCGGCGGCCAGCAGCAGAGGGTGGCCATCGTGCGCGCGCTCGCCATGCGCCCCCACCTCATGCTGCTCGACGAGGTAACCAGCGCCCTCGATCCGGAACTTGTCGCTGAGGTCCTCTCCGTCATCAAGGGGCTGGCCCAAGAAGGCATGACGATGCTCATCGCCACCCACGAGATGGGTTTCGCGCGTGACATAGCCGACCGGATCTGCTTTCTGGAGGCCGGCCGTATCCTCGAGCAGGGCCCACCGAGCAAGATCTTCACCTCCCCGGAGAACCCGCGGACCCGCCAGTTTCTCAGCCGCATCATCGAGGCAGGACGCCTGTGAGCACGCTCCGGCTAACGCCTCCGCGTGCTCGAAATGATCAGAAATATGTAGTCGAGGGTCTGGCGCGAGATTCGTGAGGGATGATACTATGAGGTTGGTTGTTGTACCTCGATTAGGAGGAAAGGGTCCAGTGGACTAGTTTGTCAACAGCCATCTGCGAACTGTTACGAGTTCGCGGACCGGGTCGGTGGTCGTCTGCTAAAAGGGCGGCTCGCCGGCCCGGATATTTTTTGTTTTCGGCTTTGAGCTATCAGCCGTCAGCTATCAGCTTCCAGCCAGTTCTCGTTTGCCGCTCGTGGCGAGGACTTGGGTTCTTATAGCCCCCGTTTTTGATCTTTCTGGTTCTCCATGGCCCGTTCGGGCCATCTGCCTTCGTGTCCGAAACATGGCCCAGACAGGTGAAGTCGCTCGTCTCCACGGTCGCTTGAATGGAGGGTGCAAGGTTCACCGAGAGACGAGAGGAGAACGATGATGGGACGGCAGACGGTGAGGATCTCCGTGGAGGTCAGGAGCGGCGGCGCACGCTTCCGGGTGGGCGTTCAGGCCAGGAGCATCAGGGAGGCGCTGCGCGCGGTGGGAGGCCGGTATCCACGGGGGGTAGTCGCGGTGGCTTTCCCGGAGCCCGGAGGCTTTCTCGCTCACGTGCAGACGGGGCAGGAGGCCGCCTGAGAAGCCTGGAAATGGAAGACGAGCCCACGGTTACCCCACAAGAGAACCCAGGATAACGAAATGTCCGAATCATTCGCGCAACAGCTCGTACACCAGCAGCGCGAGAACCCCGCGGAGATCGCCTTCACCGCACCAGACGGCCCGAACGGCGACGCTCCACAACCCACGTGAGGAACGAAGCATGGTCGGATACGTGAACATTGAAGAGCAGGTCGACTTCGACTTCACCCGCGCCCGCCACAGGGCGTTTCTCCGCCGCATGCGAGCCCGGGTCTTCGGAGATCCCTGGTCCACCCGTATGCAGTCGTTGGAGGACGCGAGCGGCGGGATCGGCGCGTTCAACAGGGTCCGCCTTGGCAGAAAGGTCGTGGCCGTCGAGAAGATAGTGGGCAGCGTGGGGCGTTTCAGGGACTTCGACCGGGACTTCCTGCCGACCCGCCAGAGCCTGGAAACGAAGTGGAAGCGCGTGGACCGCGCCTACCACAGGGGACAGAACCTGCCCCCCGTCTCGCTCTTCGAGGTGGACGGTCGGTATTTCGTGGAGGACGGCAACCACCGCGTGAGCGTGGCGCGCTACCAGGGCGTCGAGTGGATAGACGCCGAGGTGAGGGTCCTGCACGGCGATATGCCTGCGACTCCCGTGCGGGAGGCAGGCCTGGAAACGATGGCGGGCGAACAGATGGTGGACCCGCAACCCATTGCGGCATGAGCGTACTTCCGGGCTCGAAGGCTACAGAGATGAAAGGAACAAGACAGATGATCACTTCGATACAGAGCAGGGCGAACGTAGGAAGAGTACTGACGGTAACCGTCCTCGTGGTGGCGCTCGCGGCGTTCCTCATGCTGGCTGCAACTCCCTCCTACGCCTCGACCACCTTCTACGTCAACTCAACCTCAGACCGCCCCGACGCCAACCTGGGGGCTCCCGACTGGGACACGGGTTACACCGTGGAGAGGGACGGGGGCGGCGAGGAGGCCGAATGCACGCTCAGGGCTGCCATAGAGCAGGCCAACTCGACCCAGGGGGCAGACACCATCAAGTTCGCCATCCCCGGCACCGGTGTGAAGACCATCGCCCCCCAGAGC
>DASUPX010000408.1:0-7529 GCA_036280905.1 Rubrobacter sp.
TATCGACCGCGACCCGAACGACGACAAGGATGTCATAATCGAGATCCGTGGCGGCGCGGGCGGCGACGAGGCGGCCCTTTTCGCCGGCGAGCTGCACGATATGTACACCCGCTACGCAGACAGGCTCGGTTTCAAGCACAGGACGCTCTCCTCCAGTCCCGCCGAGGTGGGCGGCTACAAGGAGGTAGCCGTGGAGATCAGCGGCGACAGGGCCTACTCGGTCTTCAAGCACGAGGGTGGGACGCATCGCGTCCAGCGGGTGCCGAAGACGGAGAGCCAGGGCCGCATCCACACCTCGACGGCTACCGTGGCCGTGCTCCCCGAGGCAGAGGACGTGGAGGTGGAGATCCACCAGGGCGACCTGGAGGTGGATGTCTACCGCTCCAGCGGCCCCGGTGGGCAGAGCGTGAACACCACGGACTCGGCGGTCAGGATCACGCACAAGCCGACGGGCCTCGTGGTGACCTGCCAGAACGAGAAGAGCCAGCTCCAGAACAAGGAGCAGGCCATGAGGATCCTGAAATCCCGTCTTCTGGAACGTGAGATGCGTGAGAGGGCAGAGCAAGAAGGCGCGCTCCGACAGGCCCAGGTTGGCACGGGAGACCGCTCGGCCAAGGTCCGTACCTACAATTTCCCACAGGGGCGCATTACGGACCACCGCGTCGGCGTAACCTCCCACAACCTCGAGGCAACCCTCGGCGGCGACCTCGAGGAGTTCACGCAGGCCCTCGCCGCCAAGGAGAGGGCTGACAAGCTTGCCGCCGAAGCAGCGGGAACCCCCGGCTAGCACGGTGCGCGCAGGCGGGGCAGGCGCCCGTGAGGCCGTACGTCAAGCTGCAGGGACGCTGGAGCGGGCCGGCGTTCCTGAGCCAGCCGCCTCCGCCGAGGTCCTCCTCTCCGAGCTTCTCGGCATAGGGCGGGCCGAGATCCCCCTTTATCAGAAACCGCTGACGGACGAGCAAGCCTCGAGGTACGGGGCCTGGATCTCCCGACGACTCGAGCGCGAGCCGGTGCAGCGCATTCTGGGCTACGCATACTTCAGGAACCTGGTCCTCGACCTGAACGAGGACACGCTCATACCGCGCCCGGATACCGAAAGCGTGGTCGATCTCGCGCTGGAACGAATAGACCTGCGCGGCTATCCCTGCACGGTCCTCGACGTCGGAACCGGCACAGGGGCCATCGCGATCTCCATAGCCCAGGAACGTCCCCGCTGCGAAGTCCACGCCACCGAGGTATCCGAGGGCGCCCTCGATGCCGCGCGGGCCAACGCCGACCGTAACGACACCGACGTGCGTTTCCACCACGCGGACGTGGTCTCGGGGCTCGGGTTCTTGCATGGGGGGATCGACCTTCTCGTCTCGAACCCTCCTTACGTGGATGAGACCAGCGCCTCCCGCCGGCTCGCCCCGGAGGTGAGAAGGTGGGACCCCGCGGTCGCCCTCTACAGCGGCAAGGATGAGCTATCGTTCTTCCGGCGCATATTCGCGGAGACGCCGACGCTGCTGAAGGGTGGGGCCGATGTCGTGCTCGAGATTGGTGACGGTCAGGCCGAGAGGGTGCTGGATCTCGGGAAGTCGAGCGGCTTCTCGCCCCTGGGAGTGCGCAACGACCTGGCGGGCACACCAAGGGCCGTGCTGCTCCGGTGGGAGGGTTCTTGAAAGAGTTGTCACCACGGGAAGCGGTCGAGGGCTTGAGATCCGGCGAGGTCGCCCTCGTACCCACGGAGACGGTCGTCGGCCTCGTCGCCGATGAGCCAGGCTTGTCGCGCATCAGGGAGATCAAAGGCCGCGACGATAAGAAACCAATCGCGCTTCTCTGCCGCTCGGCGCCGGAGGCCTTCGGGTTGGCGTCGAATGTACCCCCGCTCGCGCAAAAGCTCGCCGACCTCTACTGGCCGGGCCCTCTGACGCTGGTCCTGGATCTACCCACAGGAGAGACCATCGGGCTGAGGGTGCCCGCCGGCCGGACCGTGCGGGAGCTTCTGGAGGCCTACGGCGGCCCTCTCTACGCCACGAGTGCGAACCTCTCCGGCGAACCCGCGAGGTCGACACCCGATCAGGTCGACCCCCAGGTGCTCGCGGCCGTGGACATCGTAGTGGTAGGAGAAGGGGGTAGCGGCGAGGCGTCGGCCGTCGTCGGTCTTTCAGGGGAAAAGGTACGACTCCTTCGTCCCACCGACGAACTGACGCCGGAGAAGCTGGCCCAGCTCGCCGGCGAATGAGGAGACGGGTCTCATAACTCGAGTTCCCAGTTCTGCCCGACGAGCTCTCGACCGAAGCTTTCGTGCACCTCTTGATCTACGAGCCTGAACCCCCGACTTTCGTAGATGTGCCGGGCGGCGTCCAGCACGCTGTTAGTCCAGAGCGTGAGCCTCTGATAGCCGTGGCTCCTGGTGAACCGGATGCACTCGTCGACGAGATGTCCTCCCAGCCCGAGACCGCGCGCCTCCGGCTCGACCAGTAGCAACCTCAACTTTGCCACCGTCTTGCTCTCTCTTACGCAGAAGACGCACCCGACCCTCTCGCCCTCCATCTCGGCGATCCAACATCGCTCCCCGGATGGGTCGTAGCCGTCGATGAAGTCGGCCACGATGTGCGCCACCAACGCCTCGAAACGCTCATCCCAACCGTACTCCTGGAGGTACAGTTCCCCGTGTCGCTGAACGACCCAGCCCATGTCGCCGGGCTCGTGGGACCGTACGAAGAAAGGCCCGGAGAACTTGAGCCCCTTGCCGAGAAGACCCTCGATGCTCCTCATGGCCCCGAGCAGCCGTCGCTGCTCTTCTTCGGAGAGCCCGTCCAGCAACTCGGCTATCTCTTCGCGCGAACGGGTATCGAGCAATTCGAAGGCGTCCACGCCATCGGCCGTGAGGGAGAGAACGCGGCGCCGGCCATCGGCCTCGGAGGTGTCCCTGCAGATGAGGCCCCCGCGCTCCAGACCAGACAACGTCCGGCTCAGATAACCGGGATCCAACCCCAGCTCGCGCGAGAGATCCGAGGCGGTCGCCTCCTCACGGTTGGCCACCTCGAAGAGCACCCGGGCCTCGGTCAACGAGTAGGGCGTGTGGAGCAGGCCACCGCGCAGAACCCCGATGGTTCGCGTGAAGAAGCGGTTGAAGCGCCTGATGGCCTCTATCCTGGCCCCTGATTCCCCACTCTCCACGTTCACCTCCTGGAGCAACACTTTATGGTGGGATATTTAATTGCTTTTGTCAACTAAATGCAAGGATGCGGTTGGTTCTTGTCGGGTAGTGAGGGTGGGGAGTATCCGGGCAGCGGTGTGGTCTGGTGGTGTTTAATGTGGAGGCGTGAGGCGCTAGTGTGATCGGAGAGGAGCGCTGTTGCCGACGAGACCCAAACTCTATCTGAGATCCTACGCCGTTCCTGACGACATGGAGGCGCATGCTGCTGCGGTGGAGGAAGACGGCTGGGATGGCATGTTCTTCATGGATTCGCAGAACCTGAGCATGGATGTGTTTGGATCTCTTTACCTTGCGGCTTCGGCCACCTCGCGGCTGGAACTGGGTACGGCCGTGACCAACCTCGTGACGCGCCATCCGGCCGTCACGGCCTCGTCGTTCGCGACCCTGCACCATGTCTCTGGAGGGCGGGCGCACATCGGGGTCGGCAGGGGCGACACGGCGCTCGAGCTGGTTGGGATCAAACCCCCGTCGGCGGCGCGGTTCGGGGAGTTGCTCGGGGAGCTTCAGGGTTATCTGCGCGGCGATGCGATCGACGTCAACGGCTTTCAGAGCTGCGTGAGCTGGCTGCCATTTCAGGGGGAATCCAAGGTGCCGGTAGACGTTTTTGGATCTGGGCCGCACGTTCTCGACGTCGGAGCCAGGCACGGTGACAAACTAACAGCGGCCGTTGGCGCCGAGCCGGAGAGGATTGCGTGGGCGGTCGAAACGGCCCGTGAGGCGAGGAGGGACGCGGGCCTGAACCCGGGGACCCTGGACGTGGGCGCCTTCGTCGTGGTCGGTGCGGGTACGGACAGCCGGGCCCTCGACGAGCTCGTCAGGGGGAACGCGAGCATCTCGGCACACTTCCAACGCGACGTAACGTCCTCGCTGTCGCACACCGATGCCAGCGTGGTCGAGAAGGTTACGAGCCATTACGACAACTACCATCACGGGCTCGAGCATGCCTCCCAGGCCGAGTCCATCCCCGCCGATTTCCTCAGGCGTTTCTGCGTCATAGGCCCGCCCGAGGAGTGTGCCGAGAGGCTGTGCGGGCTGATCGGTCAGGGTCTATCTCACCTGGTCCTGGTTGGAGGCTCTCGCGACATCGATACCACGGTGCGCGAGCGCTCCGACCACCTGGTCGCAAGCGAAGTGCTGCCAGCCATACGCGCCGCGTTCGCGTAGGGAGGCCACCGGAGGGTCATGGGCGGCGAACGGTTTTCGTACAGGATCACGAAGAACGGCAAGCTTTTCGTGTACTGGCATGGCACGGATGGAAAACGTGAGATCGTCTTGAAGGGCGCTAAGTCCGAGCGGCTTATCACACAGCTACCGGCGATGGATCACGAAGCGCAGCAACTCGCCCTGGCCAGGGCTACCGGCAACTTCAAGCGCGGCAACGAGCGCCGGACCCGCTAATCGGCCGAACGCTGACGCCGGATCCCGCCCGCTCAGTCTAGCCTTCGCGTCCGCGAACACGTGAACGATTTCCTTCCCCGTCATTCCCGCGAAAGCGGGAATCCACGAGTTGCACAAGAGTCTGGTCGCACGCCCGAGCGTCCTCGTTCGGTCGAACATCGCAATACTCACCAGAATTTGAGGGCTCCGTACAGAAGGTCTATACTCCGTGCAGTTGCAAGGCTGGTAGGGAGGATGCGGGGAGATCAAAGCCCCACAGGATCGCTCAACCACCATCTTGCCCGGCGAACGGCCGGGCCCTTCTCTAATCCGGAGGTAGAATGTGATCGGACCGTACACCGAGGTCGTGGACAGTGAGGTCCAGGAGGCGCTAGACGGGGAACTGGAGCGCCAGCGCAATACCATCGAGCTTATTGCGAGCGAGAATTTTACGTCGTCCGCTGTCCTGGCAGCCCAGGGATCAGTCCTGACCAACAAGTACGCGGAGGGCTATCCCGGCAAGCGCTACTACGGCGGCTGCGAGCAGGTCGACAAGGTGGAAATCCTCGCCATCGACCGGGCGAAACAGCTCTTCGGTGCCGAGCACGTGAACGTGCAGCCCCACTCCGGGAGCCAGGCCAACGAGGCTGCCTACGCCGCGCTCCTCGACCCCGGCGACAGGGTACTGTCCATGGACCTCGCCCACGGCGGCCATCTCACGCACGGCATGAAGCTCAACTTCTCCGGGCGCACCTACGACTTCGTTCACTACGGGGTCGGAAGCGACGGCTATATAGACTACGACGAGGTCCGCGAGATCGCGCTGCGCGAGGGGCCGCGCATGATACTTGCCGGTGCCAGCGCCTACCCACGCACCATCGACTTCGAGCGGTTCCGCGAGATCTCTGACGAGGTAGGAGCTTTCTTCCTGACGGACATGGCCCACATCGCCGGTCTGGTTGCCGCTGACGTGCATCCCTCGCCGGTCCCCTACTGCGAGATGGTAACGACCACCACCCACAAGACGCTACGGGGTGCAAGGGGCGGCATGATCCTGTGCCGCGAGGAGTTCGCCAAGAAGGTGAATAGCCGCGTCTTCCCCGGCATGCAGGGCGGCCCCCTGATGCACGCAATCGCCGGGAAGGCCGTAGCATTTGGCGAGGCTTTGCAGCCCGAGTTCAGGGACTACGCCCGCCAGATCGTGGACAATTGCAGGGCCCTCGCCGAGGGCCTTCTCGAAGGCGGCCTGAACCTCGTCTCCGGAGGAACGGACAACCACCTTATCCTTGTCGACCTGATAGGTTCCGGTGTGACCGGCAAGGATCTGGAAAATTCCCTGGAAACCGTCGGCATCACGTGCAACAAGAACATGGTGCCAAACGATCCCGCATCACCCACCGTTACAAGCGGCGTCAGGCTCGGGACGGCGGCGATGACGACCCGCGGCATGGGCGAGGACGAGATGCGCGAGATCGCCGAGATCATCGTGGCGACGACCCGCGGCGAGATGGATGGCCTGCGCGACAAGGTGACGGCCCTGACGGAGGCGTATCCCCTCTATGAGTGAGACCACGCCGAATATCGAGAACCTCCGGGTCGTAGACGGCCCCCTGAGCCGCCACAAGCTGGCCGTCCTGCGAGACGAGCGTACCAAGACCCCGGACTTCAGGCAGGCCATGAAGGAGCTCGCCCTCATCATGGTGGCCGAGGCCACGGGCAGGATGCCAACGAAGCAGGTCCGAATCGACACGCCGCTCACGGAAACGGAGGTCGAGGAGATCTCCGGCCCGGTCTGCCTCGTGCCCGTCCTGCGCGCCGGGCTCGGCATGCTCGACGGCGCCCTCGCCCTGCTGCCGACGGCTACGGTCGGTTTCATGGGACTGCAGCGGGACGAGGAGACCGCCCAGCCCGTCGAGTACTACGTCAACCTTCCACGCAACCTCGAGGAATATCTGGTCCTCGTTCTCGACCCCATGCTTGCGACGGGGGGGAGCCTCTCGGCTACCATAGACAAGCTGAAGGATGAGGGAGCCACCTGGATCTCCTGCCTCCACGCCGTCGCCGCGGTGCCCGGCGTCGAACGCCTCACCCGGGATCACCCCGATGTAACGTTCTACGCCGCGGCCGTCGACCCGGAACTGGACGATCGCTCGTTCATCGTGCCTGGCCTTGGCGACGCAGGAGACAGGCTCTATGGAACCCTTTAAGGACCCCTCGACTGACACCACGCGCTCCCACGAGACCCTGAAGAAGGTCCGTCCTTCCTGGGACGAGTACTTCATGCGCATAGCCCACGAGGTCGCGACCCGCTCCACCAGCCCCCGCCTCGCCGTTGGGGCCGTGATCGTGCGCGACAAGCGCATCCTCACCACCGGCTACAACGGCTCCCCCTCGGGCCTGCCCCACTGCGACGAGGTTGGGTGCCTGATCCGGATAGTGGACGGCCGCGAGAGCTGCCAGCGCACGCTGCACGCCGAACAGAACGCCATCATCCAGGCCGCCTACCACGGCGTGCGAATTACGGGCGCCTCGATCTACTCCACGCACCAGCCGTGCCTGATGTGCGTGAAGATGATCAAGAACGCCGGTATAGAAGAGGTCCACTTCGCGGGCGGATACCCGGACCCCCTGGCGATGGAACTCGCCACCGAAGGCGGCCTCGCAATGCTCCGGTTCACGCCCGGCCCGTAACAGCTCCGCTCGAACCGTCCCTCGCCAGGAGAGAATCATTCATTTGTGCGATGCGCTCTCGCCCCACCGCTGCTATTAGTGGAATGCAAATCATGTGTGTTACATCACGATGTGAAGCAACGGGAGCGAGGTAACGGTGACCGAAGGTGTGTTCCGGCCAACGACCAGGGAAAGAAGATCGATCGGGAGGTTGCTGCGCGTGCTCCTGGTGCTGGGCTGGGCGTTGCTCGTCGCGCTTTCGTACGAACCTGCTGCC
>DASUPX010000409.1:0-5314 GCA_036280905.1 Rubrobacter sp.
TTCGCCTCGGAGGTAATGCCGAGGGTAGACGAAGCGGTATCGGCTTGAAGGCAACCCCCGGCGCACTGAGCGGGGAGCAGATCGCTTTCCTGGTCCGGCAGAGGGTGGCCCGCCTCGCGACCGCCGACGCTGCGGGACGTCCCCACGTCGTACCCGTGTGCTTCGCCTTCGACCAATCTTCCGTATACATAGCCCTCGATGAGAAGCCGAAGAAGGTGCCGGCCTCCGACCTCAAACGGGTCAGGAACATCCTGGCGAACCCTGAGGTCGCCCTGACCGCCGACCGTTACGCCGAAGACTGGAGCCTGCTCGCCTTCTTGATGGTACAGGGCGTCGCCGAAATTCTGGAGCCCGACACCGATGAGCACGCCGCTGCCGTGCGGCTCCTGAGGGGCAAGTACCACCAGTACGAGACGATGCGGATACAGGAGAACCCCGTCATAGCCATTCGTCCTGAGAGGGCCGTCGCGTGGGGCGCACTCGATGAACCAGGATCACACGGGCCAGGGGTGCTCGACACCATCCAAGGCCGCAGGTCCGTCCGGAAGTATTTGCCCAAAGAGGTGACGGATGGGGTCGTGGAGCAGGTGCTCGAGGCCGCCCGCTGGGCCCCTTCTCCCCACGGAAGGCAGCCCTGGCGCTTCGCCGTGATCAGACGGGACGAGACCAGGGAGCGGCTGGCCGACGCGATGGGCGAAGAGTGGCGCGCCAACCTGGAGATGGACGGCCAGAGCCAGGAGATCGTCGAGCGGCGCCTCGAAGGCTCGCGCAGGCGTCTGCTGGACGCGCCGGTTCTCGTGCTGCTGTGCCTCTACCTCGAAGACCTCGACGAATACCCCGACGCCGGGCGTCAGCGTGGTGAGATCACGATGGCCGTCCAGTCGCTCGGTGCCGCCGCCCAGAACGCGTTGCTCGCGGCCTACGACCTCGGTCTCGACACGGGCTGGATGTGCGCCCCGCTCTTCTGCCCGGAGAAGGTGGTCGAGGCGCTTGGGCTCAACCCGAACCTCGTCCCACACGCGCTGCTTACGCTCGGGTACGCGGAGGGTGACCCACCGAAAAGGAGAGCGCGCAGACCGCTCGAGGAGCTTATCGTCTACAGGGATTGATACGGCTCCGCGAGTGCCTCTCGATGGTGCAAAGTCCCGAGAGCGCGTGGGAGACCAGCCCATCGAGCGGGAGAACAGGACAACCGCCTCGCGCTCTCAGTCCAGGTCGGTGAGAAGCCCTCCTGCCCAAGACGAAGTTGGTCTGGCAACGGGCCAGGAGCAGCCCTTGCGCGGAGCACACGACCGTGCTAGGTGTGATACCGACTCGCGATGGGAGCAGGTCTCAGGACAACGACGGACCGCTCCTGGGTGGCCGGGGACACACAGCGAAGGGAGAGGGGCCATGAGCCAAGCATCAGCCGGTGGCCAAAGCCGCGCCGACGTGGAGCGTAAGCTGATCCAAAAAAGCCTACAGGACGAGGACTTCCGCCAAAAGCTGCTCGCGGAGCCCAAAGGGACCCTGGAGCAGGAGCTGGGGACGCAACTGCCCGAGGGCGTGGAGGTAAGGGTGATGGAGGAGAGCGCGGACACCATCTACCTGGTGCTTCCCGGCAACGCCTCGCCGCCCGAAGGCCAGAGCAGCGAGATCTCCGACCAGGAGCTGGAGGCCGTGGCCGGCGGCGACGGTGGCACCTGGGGTGACGCCTGCAATTACACCGTGGGACACATTTAACGAGAACCTGAAGTCGTTTGTCCATATGGCCGCCGCCTCTCTGCTCGGTTGCACCTGGTGTCTCGGCTTCGACTCGTTCCAGGCGCAAAGCGAGAGCGTCGTCTAGGCGAACTTCCATGAGCGGCGGGGTTGTCAACGGTTATGGTGGAAGCCCAGGCGGGGCTCGAAGCGTAGGCGAGCACGAGCGCCCACACCAACAAGGCCGCCCCCACGAAGGCCGCCATCTTCGACGGGCGAATCGCCTCACGGGTCATCGTCTTCCGGGCACCCCTTTCCTAGCCAGAACCACCATCGCCGTGGCGTTCTTCGCGGCGAGCTCCGTCGCCTTCCCCGTCGCTTGAAGCCGTCCGGCTACGCTCGCATCTCTTTCATGGACCAACGGTAGGAATTCCTCACCCCACCTGCACCCATAAAATGATGAGTATCTCCGGAAGATCTGGAGCTTTTTCGGGAGGAGCTTCTCGGAGCACCGTCAACGCACAGTTCGGAGGGCAAACGTTCCCCACTCCGCTGGATAGCGGAGCGGGGGACCGAAAGGAGCTTCCACCCCAGGAAGATGCGCTCCTACTATCGGCAGCTTCTCTTTACGTCCCCTGGTCACCTACGCACCGGTCCCTTCCCGTGCCACCAGTCATCGCGTCGTTTCTCCTTACCCCGTCCGAGGCGAGCAGGGCGTCGGAGCCAGCCCCGCCGAAGAGCCCGTCCGAACCGGAGTCGCCCACAAGGGCGTCGGGACCCCCGCCGCCGCGCAGCACATCGTCGCCACCGCGCCCCATCAGCGTGTCGGTCCCGCCCCGTCCGCAGATCACGTCGTCGCGGGCGGTTCCCAGGAGCGTGTCGGACCCGCGGGTGCCGGAGATGGTGCAGCGCTGCTCCTGCGTCGGGCACTGCTGGGCCGGGGTGCCCGAGATGTCGTCCTCGGTGCCAGGAGGCGCCTGGTTGCCGCTGAGCGTGGCGCCGCACTGGTAAAGGGTGCCCGTGTTGAAGACGCCTCCACCCTCTCCGGAGGCCACGTTCGAGCTTTGGTGAACAAGGCACGAAAAGGTCTGGGCCGTTGGGCCCGACCATCCTCGTGCTACTCCCAGGGGACACTCTGGCGCAGGCACCCTTGCGCGGAGCACACGACCATGCAAGCTGTGTGATACTGCCCCGCGGTGGGAGCGGGCCTCAGAGCGCCGAGACGCTGCCCCCAGGCGGTCGAAGACAATGCGAAGGGAGAGAAGATTGTGACCGTAGCGAGCGGTGGCGCCAGGCGCGGCTTGCTCCGCCTCCCTGGCCAATCGAGGTCGACCGCAGCCTTCCGTCTCGGTGGTACCTGGGAGAGATCCGATGGATGAACCCGACGTCGCCTCGCTGCGGTCGCGGCGCGAGGACGTCGACCGCGGCCTCTGGTGGGGTAAAGAGGGAAAGTTCCCCGCCTCACTACCCGCCAGGCGCTTTCACATCATCGGGGTCGGTCTGCCCAAGACGGGGACGACCTCGCTGGCTTCCCTGTTTCAGCCCTTCCGTTGGGGCATGGAGTTCCTCTTCGCCGAATCCGTCGCGCGCCTCCTCGCCTGGAAGGGTGGCAGGCTCGGCCACGAGCGCATTCGCCGCTGGCTAGCCCTGAGGGCCGAGGCTGGAGCGCTGGAGATGGACTCGGCTAGCTTCAATCACAATTTTCTGGAGATACTGGTCGAGATGCACCCCGCAGCCCATTTCGTCTACACTCACCGAGATCCCGTCTCCTGGACCGATTCTTTTCTGAACATGACGTTGCGGCAAGGCAAGCAGCACGGGGTCAGGGAATGGCCCCTGTGGCAGGTTGGGCTCGGCAGTCTCATGGCTCCCAGCTTCGATCCCGAACTCTTCGTCTCCCCCGAACGTCTCCGCCTCTCGCTCCGCCCGCTCGCGGAGGAACTGCTGGGTTACTATGCGCGCGAGACGGCCCGTATCGAGGCCGCGCTTCCGCCCGAACGGTCGCTGGTCATCCCCACCGAAGACCTTTCCACGAGCTTCGACACCCTCGCAGAGTTCGTCGGGGTGCCGAAGGCGGCCCTGAACGAAGCGGGATCACACGCGGGCCGCAGCCAGGGCAACATCCCCCTCGTGGCCGCGCTGCCTGACCTGCCTCATCTCCTGGAGCGGAACGGGTTGGGTGCTGCGTACCCGTTGCCCTGAAGCGGGTAGGGTAGGCGCCGCCCGGAAAAGCGAGCCGGTATGGCCGAGGCTTCCGCGAATCAAGAGGGTAGCATGCCTCTCCCCGAGTAGCTGGCCGTACCGAGCCAGGAGCAGCCCTTGCGCGGAGAAGAGCACTATGCTAGATATGGTCCAATCTGCGATGGGAGCATGCCCCAGAGCGCCAGACGAGCACAGCGAAGGGAGAGGACCTTGAGCGAAGCACCAGCAAGTGACGCCAGGCGTGGCGAGGCGGAGCGCAATCTTGTGCAGAGGAGCCTCCAGGACGAGGCCTTCAGGCAGAAACTGCTTGATGATCCCAGGGGTGCCGTGGAGCAGGAGTTGGCGACGCAACTGCCCGAGAGCGTGGAGGTAAGGGTGGTAGAGGAGAGCACGGACACCATATACTTGGTGCTTCCCAGTGCTGCGCCGATCGGTGAAGTCGGTGAGATCACTGACGAGGAGCTTGAGCTGGTTGCCGGCGGGGTACCGGGACACAACGTATGGAGTGGGACAATGGACTCGTGCATGATGGGTAACCCTTGCTAATGATGTCCATGACCGTCGCCCAGCATGGAGTTCCGCTTTGCGACGGTGCCCAAAACCCCGGGCTCAGCTACCAGCGACTTGAGCCCGGCTTACGCCAGCCCTTTGGGCACAGGCTGCAGGAGGGGGTCTACGTGGTCGTGGGCGGCAGTACCAGGGTAAAGCTGGACGCTGGGGTATCATAGCTCGAGCGCTGGGTTGCTGTCCGCGACGGCACACGCACAGCAACCCAGTTCGAGGCCGGTGCCGATGGGGCCGGGATCCTCGCGTTCGGAGCACCGAACACGGGGACTTCGTGGCTGCCGATACCGGGCCGCCCCGGAGTGGTGGACGGGTTGACCTGGCAAGGGCGCAACGGGGTCATGCGCAAACCACCCCGGCGAGTTACGCCGGGTTAACGGCTTGGCAGGCGGAGGATGCCTCTCTCCAGGGCGACGGTGACGGCGGCCGTTCGGTCGGCGACGCCCAGCTTGTCGAAGATGTGGATGAGGTGGGATTTCACCGTGGCCTCGCTCAGGTGGAGTTCCCGGGCCAGCTCCTTGTTGCTGCCACCGCGCCACGAGCTCGAGAACCTCGATCTCCCGGCCGCTCAGGTCCATCCTGATCGATGTCCGCGCCCTCTGCATCAGGCGGGCCGTGACGGAAGGTGCCAGGACCGGTTCGCCGCGGGCCGCGGACCGGATCGCACGGAACAGTTCCTCGCGGGGCGTGTCCTTCAAAAGGTAGCCCGTCGCCCCGGCTTCGATGGCTCGCAGGATATCCGCGTCGGAGTCGTAGGTGGTCAGAACCAGAACGTTGGTGTGGGGAGCCCGTCCTTGATCCTGCCCGTAGCTTCGACACCGTCCATCACGGGCATGCGCAGGTCCATCAGGACCACGTCGGGACGCAG
>DASUPX010000410.1:0-5468 GCA_036280905.1 Rubrobacter sp.
GCTCGTCGAGATCAACCTCTCCGCGGCCGGCGTGGAGGATGGTAGGCTCAGGAGGGCGAACGACCTCGTCGATACGACAGCGGCGGCCGTGCGGCGAACCACGGAAGGCGGAAGATGAACAGCAAAGATCCTTGCCGTATAATTTACAACCAGTACGTTTGAGGGAGGGGCAGGTCATGTTGGAGAGAAGGACGCCGTTCTACGACTACCACCGACGTTCGGCCAGGGATCTGATCCAAGGTGGGGGAAGCTACATGTTTCCGACCTCCTACGCCTCGGCCCTGGAGGAGCACCTGAACGTGCGCAGGAACGTGGGGATGCAGGACCTCTCCACGATGGGCGAGGTGGACGTGAAGGGGCCCGGCGCCGAGCGGCTGGTGAGGCGCCTGCTCGTAAACGAGGTCCGGGACATGGAGCCAGGCCAGCTTAGGTACTCGACCATGTGCAACGAGGAGGGTGGCATCGTAGACGACGTCACCGTCTACAAGTTTGACGACGAGCACTTCATGATCACCACCAGCTCCGGTCCACGTGAGAAGGCATACCGGTGGATCTCCGAGCACGCCGTCGGCTCTAGCGCCTACGTGACGGACCTGACGGCTGGCGTCGCCCTGCCCGTGGTGCAGGGCCCACGCTCGCGCAGTTTCCTCAAGACCGTGGTCGAGGGCGTTGACCTCGACGAGCTCAGGTTCTTCCGGTTCTCGCCATGCCGCATCGAGGACACGGAGCTCATCATCTCGCGCTCTGGCTACACGGGCGAGCTCGGCTACGAGCTCTACACGCCGGCGGACCAGGCCTCCGCTTTGTGGGAGTACCTGTTGCAGCAAGGCCGCAGCTTCAACCTGAAACCCTACGGCCTCGAGGCCATGCAGTCCCTGCGCATAGAGAAGAGCCTCCCGCTCTACGGTCCAGACATCAGCGAGGAGGAGACCCCCTTCCACGTTGGTCTCGGACGCTGGGTCCGGTTCGACAAGCGCGACTTCGTCGGCCGGGAGGCGCTGCTGCGGGTGCAGGAGCGCGGCCTGGACAGGCGCTGGGTCGGCCTGATCCTGGAGAGCGAGGTTCCCGCCACCACGGGAGCCGGGGTCTACGGCGTCGCCGACGTGGCCACCTTCAGGGATGTGGTTGAGACGGGGGCAGAGGCGGGCGAGCAGGAAGACGAGCTCATGCCCGGCGATAGGCAGGTCGGGCGCGTAACTTCGAGCGCCATGGGGCACACCGTGGGCAGGATGCTGGCCATGGCCTACCTGGACACGGCCCATTCCTGGCCCGGCAACAACCTCGTCGTCGAGCTCGGCGGCCGGCCCATCCCCGCCAGGGTGGCCCAGACGCCATTCTTCGATCCGGAGTTTGCGCGCGTCAGGGCGAGGCCGCACGAGGACGAGCAGCTCTCCGAACTGGTCCCCAAGCCGGCGCGGCTCACGAACGGCAGGGTGGCGGCGAGCCAGTCCCCCAACGGGAACACCAGAAGGTGAGCGTACAGTACTCCGGACGCTACGACGCAATCGTCGTGGGTGTGGGGGGGATGGGCAGCGCCACCGCCTACTACCTGGCCCGCAGGGGCAAGCGGGTGCTCGGCCTCGAGCAGTTCGGGATACCGCACAACATGGGCTCCTCACACGGGCACACGCGCATCATCCGGCTCGCCTACTACGAGGACCCATCCTACGTGCTGCTACTCAGGCGCGCCTACGAGCTGTGGCGTGAGATCCAGGGCAAGGCCGGCGAGAAGCTGCTGCACGTAACGGGCTCTGTGGACGCGGGCCCGGGCGAATCCTGGGTCTTCAAGGGCTCGTGGGAGTCCTGCAAGCTCCACGACCTCCCGCACGAGGTGCTCACCGGCGCCGAGCTCGCGCGGCGCTACCCGGGCTACCATCTTCCCCCCGAACACCTCGCCCTCGTCCAGCCCGAGGGAGGTTTTCTCGCGCCCGAGCGGTGCATCGTGTCTTACGTGATGGCCGCGCAGTCGCACGGCGCCGAGATCCACGGCCACGAGCAGGTGTTGGAGTGGACGCCGCTCGAAGGCGGCGTGCGCGTCCGCACAGACCGCGGCACGTACGAGGCCGACAGGCTCGTGATGACCGCCGGGGCGTGGAACGGGGACCTCATCGATGTTCTCGACGGGCTCGCCGTGCCCGAGAGGCAGGTCCTGGCGTGGTTGCAGCCGACGAGGCCGGAGCGCTTCCGCCCCGACAACTTCCCCGTCTTCAACCTGCTCGTGGACGAGGGCCGCTTCTACGGCTTCCCCGTCTTCGGCGTGCCCGGCTTCAAGTTCGGCAAATACTTCCACCTCAATGAGACAGGCCGAGCCGACGAGATCGACCGCCAGCCCCACGACCACGACGAGCAGCTCCTGAGGAGCTTCGCCGAACGGTATTTCCCCGACGGCGCAGGTCCAACCATGGACCTGCAGACCTGCATGTTCACCAACACCCCGGACCACCACTTCGTGATCGACGTGCACCCCGACTACCCGCAGGTCTCCATAGCCTCACCGTGCTCGGGGCACGGCTTCAAGTTCGCCAGCGTGGTGGGAGAGGTCATGGCCGACCTGGCTGAGAAGGGCTTCACCCGCCACGATATAAGCCTCTTCCGGCTCGACCGGCTGAGAAGGCGCCCCGGCCAGAGATCCGACACACCCGTAAGAGGTGGGCAACCGGTGAAGCAGACCAACGGCCATCACCCCTCCTTCGAAAGGATGGGGGACATAAGGACGTTCTGGTAGCCGCGGCGTACGCCCGGCCACAGGGCCGGGCCAGGACATGGAAGGTGGGGTGGGATCCGCGCTTATGTGCGCCGTAATCCGCAGGAGTGCCTCGGTACAGTCGGTCGACCGTGCCATAACCGTTATGGAGTTCCTCTCGCGCCGCGGTTGGTCGGGCGTGACCGAGGTCTCCAGAGAACTGGACATCCACAAATCCACCGCCTACCGGCTGCTCACGACGCTGAGGGACCGGGGGCTCGTCGAGCAGGATGCCGCGACCGAAAAGTACAGGCTTGGCTTCGGCGTGGTCCTGCTGGCGAGGGCCGTGAGCGCCGACCTCGATGTTCTACGCTGTGCAAAACCCCTGTGCGAGCGGTTGAGCGAGCGTACCGGAGAGACCGTCACCGTGGCTGTTCTGGAGGGTGATGATGCCGTCGTCATCCACCAGAGCCTCTCGCGAACCTCCGCCCTCAGCGTGGACTGGACCGGCCATCACACCCCGTTGCACGCCACGGCGGCGGGCAAGATCTTCCTGTCCCATATGCCGGAGGACCAGCGCATGCGTATCCTGGAAGGACCGCTGGAACGCTTTACAAGCAACACCACCGTCGACCCGGAGACGCTCAGGGAGCAAGTGGCCCAGATCCTAGACGACGGTTACTCCCACACCGTGGAGGAGCTGGAGACCGGCCTGAGCGCGATCGGGGTGCCGATCCGCTCCTCAGAGGGCACCGTGGTTGGCGCGGTAAGCGTGTCGGGACCCTCCTTCCGAATGGAGGCCGCGGACCTTCTCTCCACCGTCGAGATGGCCAGGAGAACCACAGCCGAGATCTCCCGGTGCCTGGGATACCAGGGCTGAAAGCTGACCGCTAATAGCTATCAAGCATGACTCGGCCTGATCTCTCCTTCTTCGAAGCGCATTGGCCTGGGATCTTCGAGAACCTCCAGCCGTCCGTCGTTCTCCACCTCGCCGAGCAGGGCCTCGGAGACCCAGATTCTTCCCAGCTTGAGCGTGTTCTCGATTCGGACGAGGCGGGCGTTCGCCGGGTCTACACCGGCGCACATGGTGAGGGCGGCGGCTATGGCCATCTCATCCGTGGGCATGACCATGGGCGTCTTTACGGGTGCCGGGGTGGTCGAGGTGAGTGCGTTCATGTAGGTGGCGGGCCTGTCCATCGACCCGGCGAGTCGCTCGGTGACGACGTCGGCCATACCGAGGCCGTTGGCGTTGCCGCCTGTCTCCTCGGTCAGGCCGAGGTAGACCATGCGATCTACGGATGGCCCGCCGGAGGCGGCTGTGGTGGGGTAGCGGCCCGTCACGTTCGGGTCGGCGCCGTCGCCCGAGATGTTCTTCCCGATCTCGTCCACGATGAGAACGTCTAGGTCGTCGAACGGAAGCCGCGCCAGGTTTCGCTTGGCCTCTTCCAGGAGCGGCGCCTCGGCCTCTTCCAACCGTTCGGCGGGGACGGCTACTATCTTGCACGGCTCCTCGTCGGCGTTCTCGATGGTGGCGAGGCCGAAGGTGACCTTGCCGCTTTCGACGGCGACGCGGGCCGCCTGCGGGATGGTCTCGTGGATTTTCTCCCACCCCGCCGAATGGATGGAGTGCGCCCCCCGCTGCTTGCCGAGCCCGATAGCGAGCATCTTGGTCGGGCCGCTCTCCACCGTTCCCCGAAACGCCGTGTGCGGCTTGACCCTGTTTACGACCACGATGGATTCGGCCTCGTAGGCGTTCCGGTCCATGTAGACCGGAACGCCGGAGGGCGTCTCCCCGATCTTCGTGGCTTCCATGGTCGCCCGAACGGGGCATCCGACGCTCTCCTCGCTCACGCCGAGATGCGCCAGCACGTCCGCCTGGCCTTCCGCCGTGGACGCGCCGTGGCTGCCCATCGCGGGCACCACGAACGGCTCCGCCCCGGCCTCCTTCAAGACCTCTACCAGGGCGGCGACGATCTCCCCGATCTTCGCTACGCCCCTGCTCCCCACGCCTATGGCCACGGAGCCCGACGGCAACTCCACGGCATCCAGCGCCCCGCGGACGCCCTCGCGGATGCTCGTGAGGGCTGGTGGGGTATCTACCCGCTGTCCGACGAGGGCGACGCTCGGGAGTTCGACCGGGCGAAGTACCTCCCTTATCTCCTCGTAGACCGGGTTCTCCGTCTGCACCGCTTCACCTCCGTGGTAATCAACCGCCCTGCTCGAACCGGGGCAGCCCGTCATCGACGTCTTCCCAGACGAGTCTGTCTTCCATCCAGATGTGGCGTGTGGGAGGGAACTCGTCTGGCTGGTCCAGGCTCGCGGTGGTTACGTCGATGCTGCCTGCGTCCTCGTCGTGCCTGTAGGTGAGCGACGTGCCGCAACTCTGGCAGAAGGTTCTGCTCACCTCGTCCGAAGAACGGTAATCGGCCGGCTCACCTTCGATGAACGAAAAACTTCTGTAGGGAAAGCTGACCCAGGCGACGGTGAGAGCGCCCGACGTCCTCCGGCAAGAGACGCAGTGGCAGATCGCGGACCTCAAGACCTCTCCGGATACCCTGTACCTCACCCTGCCGCAGTAGCATCCACCCTCGCACAGACCATCGGCCATCGCGTCTCCCCCTTTCAGCGACCATTCTAACAGCCTACGATGGTCGCCCGGCGCGGTAGAGGTACTCAGCCGTGGAAAGCCGTTCGCGTGCCCGGATCGGCCACCACCAGTTGCATCTTGCCGCCCGCCGAACGCGCAAGTTCAGCGCGACGTTCCACCGAGACGCGCGGTTCTCTG
>DASUPX010000411.1:0-2667 GCA_036280905.1 Rubrobacter sp.
ATCGGGTAGACCCCTCCCGCACCGATGGCGGCGTGGGCCTCGGGCTCTCCATAGCCCGCCAGATCGCCGAGGCCCACGCCGGCGAGATAAGGGTGAGTAGCACGCCCGGCGAAGGCTCGACGTTCACGCTGCTCCTCCCGAAGCAGCTTCGACCCCGTACCTGAGCACCCCGAGCGTCTCCTTCGTTCCCTAACTCTCCCCTTCCAGGCAAACTCCAATGCTGTTCTCAGCCCCCTCTAAGGTTTCGGTGTGATACTCCCTCGTGCAAGCCCGCAACGATAAAGGAGGCCAGATGATGAACAGAAAGAAGCTCGTCGTCGGCACGGTAGCGGTAGCCGTTCTAACCCTGGGCGCCGGCACGGCTGTCATTGCCCAGCAGGGCTCGCTGATGGGACGGGAGGACGAGACGCCGGGTCACGACGACGCCGCCACCGAGCAGCCGATCACCGGCCCGTCGTTGGAGAGGGCCAGCCAAGCCGCCCTGGCCCACGTGGACGGCGGCAAGGTAACCGAGACCGAGACCGGCGACGAAGAAGGCTTCTACGAGGTCGAGATCACCCGCGCAGATGGCGGCCAAGTCGACGTGCATCTGAACCGCAACTTCGACGTCATTGGCACCGAGGGCGAGAACGCAACCGAGGACGGCTCCTAGGCGCCTACCGTGACGGGACGACCCGCCACGAAGCGCCGCCTGTCAGCAAGACTATCAAGCTGAGTGCTGATGGCGCGAACTGCGGAAATCTTGACCCTCTGTAATTCGCGCCGAGATCGGGAGGCAGTTGGTGTACAGGATGGTTCTACTCGTGATCATCACGGCGGTCTCGCTCGCCGCAGCAGGGTGCGGCGAGCGGGACCGCGAGAGCGCCGATGTTCGGACCTCCTCAGCCTCGTGGGAAGGAGGAGCCCTTCCGCAGGGCAGCGAGCCAGTGGACCTAGACCCTGAGAACTTCACCACCAAAATCGATCATCCCTACTGGCCGATGGTTCCCGGCACGCGGTGGACGTACCGCGAGACCGATCAGGAGGGCGCCGAGCTACGGGTCGTAGTCACGGTTACAAAGCAGACCAAGAAGATCGCCAACGGCATCACGGCCCGGGTCGTACGCGACACGGTCACCGAAGACGGCGAGATAGTCGAGGACACCTTCGACTGGTACGCCCAGGACGAGCGGGGCAACGTCTGGTACATGGGAGAGAACACCGCCGAGTTCGAGGACGGCGAGCTCGCGACAAAATCCGGCTCCTTCGAAGCTGGAGTCGACGGGGCTCAACCCGGCATCATAATGCCTGCCAACCCCAAGGACGGGATGCAGTACCGCCAGGAGTACTACAAGGATAAGGCGGAAGACAACGGTGAGATCCTCAGCACAGACGAGATGGCCGAGGTGCCTTACGGCCAATTCGACAACGCTCTCCTGACCAAGGACACCATAACTATCGAGCCTGACGTACTGGAGTACAAACTTTATGCTCCGCGCGTCGGACCGGTGCTCGCCGTGGGCGTCTCCGGCGGACCAGGTAGCCGCGAGGAACTCGTCGAGCTCGACGACGCCAGCGAAGAGTGGACCAGCAAGTCCGGCACAGCGCCGCTCGGCGAAGGACCCATAGCTCCCGCAAAGCCATAAGCGCGCACATCCCTCCGCCGGCCCGTAGCACCGCAATCCTGGCGCGGAGCGGCTGGCGGACCCATATATCTTCTCGGCGTACGCCCCCTACTTCACGACGCGAAATCTCAGGTGCGTCACCCCGGGAGCCTCGACCACCATGGTTCTCTCCAGTTCGATCGGTCCGGTGCGCAGACGGTCGAAGGAGCTGACGCCCTCCCCGAGCAGGACAGACACCAGGTCGATGCCTACCTCGTCGATCAGGCCGGCCCCGATGCACTGCTGCGCGACGTTGGCGCCACCCACGCCGACGTCCATGCTCCCGGCCACGACCTTCGCCTGCTCGACGGCCCTCTCGACGCCGTCCGTGACGAAGGTGAAGGGGGAGCCTTCGTGGGTTCATTCTCGGGGAACCGCGTGGGTGACGACGAAGACCGGCACGTCCATCGGATGCCTGCCGCCCCAGGCTCCGGCGTGGTCGAAATGCCTGCGTCCCACCACCAACTCCCCCATCCTCCCGTAAGACTCGGAGAGAAGCTCGGCGCTTTGCGCCGATACCCTGAGCGTGAAGTTGCCTCCTGGCACCGTGTACTCGGTGTCGCCCGCGAAGTACCAGTCGAAGAGCGGCCCGACATCGCCGTACGGGTGGGCAATGAACCCGTCCAGGGAAGTAGAGAACCCTGTAGCTACTTTCCCCATGCTCGTTCCCCTTCCTCCGCCGCGTCGTCGGGTCCTTATCGGGAGGCCGTTTGCTTCGGCTGCGGGCTAGTAGGGCATTTGCTGCAGGGTCCACCCGTTTTCGTCGGGATCGCTGAAGCCAGCGTACAGTATCCCTCCGAGATCCTGCACCTCGCCCACCTCCACCCCGCGTTCCGAGAGCTCGGCGCGCGCCGCCTCGATGTCCGCCACCACCAGGTGCAACCCCCGGACGGAGCCGGGCGGCGTGTGGACGATCCCCGATCCCACCGCGACGGAGCAGGCGGAGCCCGGCGGCGTGAGCTGCACGACACGAAATCCTCCCTCGCCGCTATGGTCGAGGTCTTCGGTGAAACCGACCTTCTCG
>DASUPX010000412.1:0-3880 GCA_036280905.1 Rubrobacter sp.
GGCCGTACTGCGGGAGTCAGGGCGTTGGGTTCATGTCCCGCGAGATGGTAGGTGTATCGAGGACGAGCGGCGTTTGTTGGTACATCTGCCGGATCGTTGGGGCACGAGCCGGGTGTGGCGCTCATGGGCGGCAGATGAGGAGCAGGCGGACGACCTCATCGAGGAGACGGCTGGCGAAGCCCGGGCTGCTGGCAGGAGGAGGGTTCTGTGGCACACGGGAGATCTCGTGGCGCCACCGTTCATGGACGAGTGTCTTACGAGGCACGGCTTCCGAAAGAACGAGGATCTGAAGGTCCTTGCGTTCGTTCTGGTAAATGGTCAGGAGCAGCAGTTGCCCCGGATGAGAGATCCAGAGTATCTGTTTGTGGAACTGGTTCGTTGTGCTGGGGCACTGGATGAGGCGCTCCGCGTTGACGACGAGGTTTTCGGTTCACCATCGCCGACGGGCGGGGAGTTTGCCGAGCACGCCGGAGAGCTGGAGGAGTTGCGACGTCGCGAGCGAGGCGGGCGGACAGATGACGGTGCGTCGGTCGCGATGAGGTTCGTAGCACACATGAACTCTCCTCCAGGGTGCGAAGGAGAGAGCCCGCTCTGCACCGTGGCCGCCGCCGGGGCCCAGATCGTCGGGGAGACACTGAGGTTGTGGGGAGCAGGAACGCGTCGGGCGTTCAGGGGCCGGGGCGCATACGGCGCGCTGGTCCTGGAGAGATGCAGGGTCGGGAGGCATTTCGGCACGACGCTGGCTCTCGCCAAGGCCAACGTCGCCACCTCGGCCCCCATACTCGAGCGCGCGGGTTTCTATCCCGTCGGCGTCGAGCGCCGTCATGTGCTGGAGATCTGAAACCTGTGGCCTAATTGCTCACGACAGGCCCAAACCGCGCGCTGTTATCATCGGCCTGGTGGCAGAGAGACCAGAACAGCAATTTTCCGAGACCGACCTCGCGATGATGCGCCGCGCTCTCTGTGTTGCCGAAGAGGCGGCCGAGAAGGGGGAGGTCCCCGTCGGGTGCGTGGTCGCCAGGGGAGGCGAGATCCTCGCCGTCGCCGCCAACGAGCGCGAGGCGACGGGAGATCCCACCGCCCACGCCGAGCTTCTGGCCGTACGACGTGCCTCCGCCGCCCTCGGCGGCTGGCGCCTGACGGGCTGCACCCTCTACGCCACCCTGGAACCTTGCCCCATGTGTGCCGGCGCCGCCCACGCCGCCCGGCTCTCCCGCCTCGTCTTTGCGGCACCCGACCCCAAAGCCGGCTATGCCGGCACCCTCCATAACACCCCGGCCGATACCCGCCTCAACCACACCCTCGTCGTCCAGGGGGGGCTCCTCGCGGAAAACGCCGCCTCGCTGCTCCGCGACTTCTTCCGTAATCGCCGCCGCAAACCCGGATAGAGCCCGGATCCCCCTCCATCCCGGGGAAGAAAGCCAGACACCCACTGTACCTATACTTGAGGTATAGATTTATTGGTGTACATAACTTAGCCTCGATTGTTACTATAAGGGCATCTGTGGACCTGAACATAACGGTACGCGATTTGCGGGACATTCCCTGTAAATGGGTCGATGTGAAAAAAACTTTGAAAAATTCTCGGGGCGGGGTGTTTCGGGCGTATTCCGCGTGCGAACGGGACATTCGGGGGTTTAGCGTCAATTTAACCTGAAGTTAAGGTCCATTTTGGGGGTATTGCATCCATAAAATATAGTGTGCTAGGTTTTCGCAGTACCAGATATGGTGTTGGAGCGATTGGGGCTTAGAGATGCAGTGTCCGTACTGTGATTTCGAGGATACGAAGGTCATAGATTCTCGGCTTTCCGAGACAAAGGACGCTGTCAGGCGACGTCGGGAGTGTCTCTCGGGGGCGTGTGGCAAGAGGTTCACCACCTATGAGAGGCGTGAGCCGTTGAGGCTCATGGTGATCAAGCGCGACGGTGGCAAGGAGCCGTTCGACCGGGAGAAGTTGCGGGCTGGGCTGGCCAAGGCCTGTGCCAAGCAGCAGGTCACGGACGAGCAGGTGGAGTTTATCGTCGACGAGATCGAGGCCGACCTGCGCGAGCGAAGGCGGCACGAGGTGACCTCGAGGCGTCTCGGGGACATGGTCTTGATGCGTCTCAGGAGGATGGATATGGTCGCGTACCTGCGGTTCGCGTCCGTCTACAGGCAATACACGGACGTGGACCAGTTCCGTACCGAGCTCGTGCGTCTCGCCGGCTCGGGTATGGGCAGCACCAGGTAGTAGGGACCGGGGGCCTGCCGAAACGGGGTAGGGCGGGCTATTCCGGTGATGGAATCGAAGGAACGAGCGGTAGAATAGGGAGGATAAGTATGGAAGTGGACCGAAACAGGCTTGCAGACATAGAACTCACCGAAAACGCGCTTGCCGTTCTCAAGAAGCGCTACCTCAAGAAGAACGAGAAGGGTGAGGCCGTCGAGGAGCCTATAGAGATGTTCCGGCGGGTCGCGTCGAACATCGCCGAGGGCGAGTTCCGCTTCAAGGAGGGTGAGGAGGCCGAGAGGCTTTACCAGGAGTCCAGGGAGAGGTTCCTCCAGATGATGCTCTCCCGGAAGTTCATGCCCAACTCGCCGACGCTCATGAATGCCGGACGGGAGTTGCAGCAGCTCAGCGCGTGCTTCGTGTTGCCGGTCGAAGACTCTATCGACGGCATCTACGACACCCTCAAGCACCAGGCCATCATCCACAAGAGCGGTGGGGGCACGGGCTTCGGGTTCTCCAGGTTGCGTCCCAAGAACGATCTGGTCAAGAGCACGATGGGCGTGTCGAGCGGACCCGTTTCGTTCATGGCCATCTACGACGCCTCGACGGACAAGATCAAGCAGGGCGGCACGCGGCGGGGGGCCAACATGGGCATCCTCAGGGTGGACCACCCGGACGTCGAGGAGTTCATCGACTGCAAGCGCGACAACGACCAGATCAACAACTTCAACATCTCCGTTGCGATCACCGACGAGTTCATGAAGGCCGTCGAGGCCGACGCGGACTTCGATCTCAGGAACCCCCGCGACGGTGTGGTCATCAAGACCGTCAGGGCGAAGGACCTCTTCCGCAAGATCGTGGAGGGTGCCTGGCTCAACGGTGAGCCTGGCGTCGTGTTCATAGACAAGATCAACGACGACAACCCGACGCCGCAGTTCGAGATCGAGAGCACCAACCCCTGTTCGGAGGCGCATCTGCCGCCTTACGACTCGTGCAACCTCGGGAGCATCAACCTGGAGCGCTTCTATATAGAGGAGACGGGCGAGGTCGACTGGGACGAGTTGAGGGAGACGGTACACACCGCCATCCGCTTCCTGGACAACGTGATCGAGCAGAACAACTACCCGCTGGAAGAGATCGACCGGATGAGCCGGGGCAACAGGCGTATCGGGCTCGGGGTCATGGGCTTCGCCGATCTACTCATAAAGCTCGGCATTACCTACGACTCCGACGAGGGTCTGGCCTTCGCCGAGCGGATGATGAAGTTCGTGGACGACGAGGCCTGGGAGGAGTCGAGGGCCCTCGCCGACGAGCGCGGCGTCATGCCCAACTTCGAGGGCTCGCGCCACGAGGCAAGGGGTGACAGGGTCCGCAACGCGACCGTCACAACCATTGCACCCACGGGCACCATCTCCATGATCGCCGGCTGCTCGGGCGGCATCGAGCCGCTCTTCGCCGTGGCGTTCATGCGCCGACAGGCCGACATGGAGATGCCAGACGTGAACCCCGAGTTCGTCAAGCTCGCCAGGGAGAGGGGCTTCTACTCCGAGGAGCTCATGAAGAAGGTCGCCGAGCACGGCAGCGTCCGGGACAGCTCCGCATTCCCCGAGGTGCCCGAGGACGTCCGCAGCGTGTGGGTGACCTCTCACGACATCTCTTCGGAGTGGCACG
>DASUPX010000413.1:0-9807 GCA_036280905.1 Rubrobacter sp.
AAACAGGGCGACCTGCGATTCTTGCGTCAGAGTACTCTCACCGCCTGTCACGGAGACTGTGGCGGGGATATCCGTCTCCTCAGACCAGCGCCTTGCCAGGCGCTCCAGCGCACCAGACAGGGATGAACCCTCCAGGATCTCGGGCCGCAAGGCCGCCACGAGGTGGCGGGCCTCGATCAGGTTATCGCGGGCCGTGCGCCGCGCCTGCTCGAGGTGCCGTCTCGCCTGATCCGAGCCCAGCGCCCCTTCCGCCGCCTCGAGGTGGGCCACGATGCTGATAAACCCCTGGGCGAGGGTGTCGTGGATCTCCCTGGCCAGACGGCCACGCTCCTCGAGGATGCCGGCGCGGCGCTGTCTGGCGGCGAGTTGCTCGCGGGTAGACTCCAGCTCTTCTATCAGCTCCCTGCGCTCCCTGCTCTGCTCGATGATCGAGAGTTGATCCAGAGCGCGAAGAAGATCCCGAAGAAGACGGAGAGCGTCGCTATGACCACCCAGGAACGCCAGGCCTCTGGCGCGGCCACAACGCCCCGTAAGACCAGGAGGGCCGTCAGAAGCAGGGAGGCAGGAACTACCCAGCGTATCCTTAGGAAGCTGTAGAGCTGGGAGTACATCACGAAGAGGAGCAGGTTGTAGGTCGGGTTCAGCCAGATCAGGGTGACGCACAACGCTATGGCGCCCGCCGCGTAGGCGAGCATGGGGAGGTCGTTCTGGATCCAGCGCCGATGCCGGATGATCATGAACCAGTACCAGAGTCCGAACAGAACGGTCAGCCCGCCCAACACGAGCTGCGGCCTTCCGTAGAAGCCCATGTCCAGGAGGCTGGAGACCAAAACGACGACCAGCAACACGTAGAAGAGTGCGTCCCAGATCACGGCCCACCTGATCCAGGCGTTGGTGCCCCTGGCCGCGTCGCCGGTCGAGGGTTCCGACGCCGCACGCTCCGTAAGCATGTCCTCGAACGGCTTCATCATGGGTATCTTACGCCCGCATACGGTGTCTGGTCGGTGACCGTTACTCCCATCTGAAGGTCCTGGCTGAGACGAGAACCGAGGCGACCATCACGCCGAGGAGCACCGCGAGCGCCCGGAGGTTCCATTCCCCGGAGATCCATAGCCCCTGTACGAGCTCCACGACGTAGGTGAGCGGCAGCAAGTCGGAGACGAGGCGCAGGGCTTCGGGGAACATATCGGGCTGAATCCCCGCAGCCCCGGAGAGGAAAAACATTGGGAAGAAGACGACCTGACCAACGATCTGGGCTGTTCTGGCGTTGGGCAGGACCCCGGCGAGAACGAACCCCAGGGCGAAGAAGCTCAGGCTGGCCACCAGGAAGGCGAACACCACGGAGAGCGGTGCTTCCGGCAGTCGCAGATCGTAGAAGATCCTGGCCGTAAGGAGCAGAAGCGAGATACCGACGGCCGTCATGAGCAGGTTGACGAGCACATGCGCCACCAGTACCACGGACGGGTGCAGGGGCGTGGCGCGCAGGCGGCGCAGCGTGCCCTGCTGCCTGTAACCGGCCAGGGTTATGGGGAGGCCTAGCAGCGCGGTGGTCCCGATGACCATACCCGTGTAGGAGGGGGCCATGACGTCGATCATGCGCAGACCCGTCTCGCCGGGAACCCTGCCGTTGCCGAAGATGGCGGAGAAGAGCAACAACACCATGACGGGGAACAACAGGGTAAAAAAGAGCCCCGTCGGCTCCCGCAGAAACAGCCTGGTTTCCACTACGGTCATCTTCCAAAGAGCTCGCATCGTACCTCCCTCTAGTCCCTCACCTCGCGCCCGGTCTTTTCTACGAACACGTACTCGAGGCTGGGTCGTCCCACGCATACCCCTCTCGGCGTGAACCCGTGGTGGTCCAGCGCCACGATGACGCGTGCCAGAAGCGGACCACGACCGTAGACTACGAGCTCGTCCTCATCCCATTCCGACCGGCTTACTTCGTCTATCCGGCGCAGGACGGCGGGATCCAACCCGTCCACTCCTTCCAGGCGTACGCTGGCCTCCGGATCGTGCTCTCTGACAAGGGTTTCGGGCGAATCGAGGGCCACCACTCGGCCGTGGTCGATGATCGCCACCCTGTCGCAGAGCTTCTCGGCCTCCTCCATGGAGTGCGTGACCAGCAGAACCGTGGCCCCGCGGGCACGGTTCTCACGCACCAGGTCCCACGTGGGCCTGCGGATCGAGGCCCGTGGTGATCTCGTCCAGAAACACGAGCTCTGGTCTGTTGATGAGCGCGAGGGCGATGAAGAGCCGCTGCTTCTGGCCCCCGGAGAGGTTCTCGAACCTGGTGTCCCGCTTCGGGGCGAGACCCCACTGCTTCAGCAGCCCCTCCCAGCCCGCGGAACGCCGGTAGAACGAGGCGTAGAGATCGAGAGCCTCCCACACCTTGACATCGTCGGGCAGGGCGGCCTCCTGCAGTTGCACCCCGATACGCTCCCGGAGCTTTCTACCGTCCCTGTGCGGGTCCAGTCCGAGCACGCTGACCGTGCCTCCGTCCCTCTCTCGTAGTCTGGCCAGGCACTCGACCGTGGTAGAGTTTCCGGCCCCGTTGGGACCGACGATGCCGAAGATCTCGCCCCGGCCCACGGAAAAAGAGATCACGTCTATGGCCACGACCTTGCCGTATCGCTTGCGCAGATCCATAACCTCGATAACGGGTTCCACCCGTTCACCTCCTTCTCGCTCTCCTGGTAGGAGTATCCGTCCGGCGAGGACCGCCGTGATCGGTAGACGGGCCAGATGTGGAAGGAATTCAGGTTGATGCCTCTGTCAGCCGATCGGTTGATTGGCCTGTTGTATCCGCGCGACGGAGCAGTATTTGCTGGCTCGGGAAGGTCCAGCACGGAGATCGCTCAGAGCGTGTTGTGATGGCGGGGGGAGAGCAGAACTTTAAATCCGACCAACTCTATCGGAGTTGGGTTAGAATATGCGCTTGCGTAATTGGAGATCGAAAGGAGAAAGCGTGACCGAGCAGGAGATACTGGACAAGGGCTACGCAAACCCCGATGCCCTGGTCAGCACCCAGTGGGTGGCGGACAACCTGGATAATACCGAGAACTATCGCATCGTGGAGTCCGACGAGGACGTGCTCCTCTACGACATAGGCCACGTTCCGAACTCCGTAAAGATAGACTGGGTCGAGGACCTCAACGACCCACTGATGCGCGACTACCTCGACCCCGAGCACTTCGCGAACCTGATGGCCGAGAAGGGCATCGGCCCGGACACCACGGTCATCTTCTACGGGGATAGGAACAACTGGTGGGCCACCTACGCCCTCTGGGTGTTCCGTCTCTTCGGCCACGAGAACGTCAAGGTCATGGACGGCGGAAGGGTCAAGTGGGAGGCCGAGGGCCGCGAGATGACCCAGGACGTGCCATCCTTTCCAAGGGCCGAGTACCCCGTGCCAGAGAGGGACGATTCGAGGATACGGGCCTTCAAGGAGGATGTGGATAAGCACCTGGACGTCAGCGGGCCGCTCGTTGACGTGAGGAGCCCGGGCGAGTACAAGGGCGAGCTGCTCCACATGCCCGACTATCCCCAGGAGGGCGCCCTCAGGGGCGGGCACATCCCCGGGGCCGCGAACGTACCGTGGGCGCGGGCCGTCAGGGAAGACGGGACCTTCAAGAGCGCCGACGAGCTACGCGGCATCTACGAGGGCGAGGCCGGCCTCAGCGATGGGGAGGACGTAATAGCGTACTGCAGGATCGGGGAGCGCTCCTCGCACACCTGGTTCGTGCTGTCCTACCTCCTCGGCTACGACAACGTGCGCAACTACGACGGCTCGTGGACCGAGTGGGGCAACCTGGTCAGGGCCCCAATAGAGCGTTAGGAACGATTTGGAGCCCACCCTGGACCGCAAGAGCCGCGTAGCTCTGCTCGTGGAACACGTCGAGAGCCCCCGCCACAAGGGGGCTCTCGAAAGCGCCGACGTCGTGGTGCCGGGAGGAAGCCCCGAGTGCGGTGGTTCTGTAACCGTCTACCTCCAAGGCGACGGCAACGGCGGGGTAGAGGCCCTGACCTGGACGGGGCAGGGGGACACCATAAGCATGGGGTCCACATCCATAGTGGTGGATCGTATCGTGAGCGAGAAACTCACCATGGACGAGATCCTCGCCGAGGACTACGATCAGCTCGTCGACCTGATCGGCAGGGATATAATAAGGAACCGCAAGAGGCATGCCACGCTTGGCCTCTCCACCATAAAGGCCGCCGTAAGGCAGTACCAGAAGAAGATCCGCACGACGCAGCCGAAAACCAGGAGCTGACGGCTGAGAGCTAGAAGCTAACTTCTCTGGCCATCCGCTGTAAACTGCACCGTGGTGAGCGAGAGAGACAACAGTCCCCTGTGGGGCGGTAGGTTCGGGGCATCCCCGGCCGAGGCGTTCGAACGCCTGAACGCCTCGATACCCTTCGACATCCGCCTCGCCCCCTATGACATCAGGGGTTCCATCGCCCACGCCAGGATGCTCGGGGTGCAGGGGATCGTCTCGGCCGAAGAGTCGGCCACGTTGGTACGGGGGCTCGAGGCGGTGCTCGCAGAGGTCGAGGCTGGGGAGTTTGCCTGGGACCTCTCCGACGAGGACGTGCATACGGCCGTCGAGCGCAGGCTCAGGGAGGTTGCCGGCGACGTGGCCCTCAAGCTGCACACGGGGCGGAGCAGGAACGATCAGGTGGCCCTCGATACGCACCTCTTCGCCAGGGACGCGGCCGACGAGATACGCGGCGCCGTGCTCGCGACGATGCGCGCCCTCGTCGAGGTGGCACAGAAAGAGCGCGGTCTCATCCTGCCCGGTTACACCCACCTTCAGCGCGCCCAGCCCATTCTGCTCTCCCACCATCTGCTCGCCCACTTCGAGGCCCTGAAAAGGGATGTCAGGAGGCTGGAGGCCGCGCGGGGGGCCGCCAACGTGTCGCCGCTCGGGGCAGCCGCCCTCGCGGGCACGCCGCACCCCGTAGATCCCGACCTCACGGCGCGGGAGCTCGGAATGGAGCCCCTCTCGAACTCGCTCGACGCCGTGTCGGACCGGGATTTTGCTCTGGATCTGCTCTACGCGTGCGCCGTGCTAGGGTTGCATCTCAGCAGGATGGGGGAGGAGTGGGTGCTTTGGACCAGCGCGGAGTTCGCCTTCGCCACCCTCGACGACGCCTACTCCTCCGGTTCGTCGATCATGCCCCAGAAGAAGAACCCCGATGCCTATGAGCTCATGCGCGGTAGAGCCGGGCGCCTGATCGGGGACCTGAACGCGCTTCTGATCACGCTGAAGAGCCTCCCGCTGGGGTACTCGAAGGACCTCCAGGAGGACAAGGAACCTCTCTTCGACGCCGTGGACGCGGTGCTGCCCATGCTCGCCGTGCTGCCCGAGATGCTGCGCACGGCCCGGTTCCACGGCGAGCGTATGGAAGCGGCCGCCGGCGGCTTCGCCCTCGCCACCGAGCTCGCCGACTTTCTCGCCTCGAACGGGGTCCCCTTCAGGGACGCGCATCACGCCGTGGGAAGGCTCGTCAAGCGCTGCGAGGAGCTGGGATCCTCGCTGGAGGATCTACTCCTGGAGGAGCTCGCGGAGGCGCATCCCGCGCTCGCCCGGCTGCCAGAAGGGTTGCTCTCTCCGCGCGGCAGCGTACGGAACAAGCGGTCATCAGGCTCCACGTCCCCTGACGCCGTCGATACCCAGTTAGGGCGAGCCCGTGAGTTCCTGGACGCCGCGGGCTGAGCCCGGGTAACCCTCGCGGGCCAGGGGTGAGCTACCTTGCTCGCAACAACGGCAGAACGGCGAGCGTTGCGCAGACCAGGGCCGCGACCATGATCACCGCGCTCGCCAGGCACCACTGGCACAGGGCCCCTATTATGAATACCTCCAGGTAGGTCAGATAGACGCTGAAGAGCGTCCCGACGAGCGAGATCAGGAAACTGAGGAAGATCCCTATCTCGGCCCATACGGCCACGGAGAAGACGAGGCCGCCGTAGGCGACGAGGCCGAGCACGGCCACGGGTATCCCCAGGAGCGAGGCGTAGCGGCTGGATTGCACGGTCTGGCAGCCTTCCCCGCTTCCTGTACAGACGGGGGTCAGGCCGGCGAAGTGGGTCCAGGTGAGGTAAGCGCTGATCAGGACCCCCACCACCGCCAGCGCCAGGAGCGCGACACGGGGGGCCGTATACCGCCTCCCGGACCTGACGCTAGGAGCCATCCGCCTTGTCTACGGCCGAGGTGATCTGGTCGTAGTCGGTCAGCCGGTCTATCTTGACCTGACCTCCTGGTCCTTCGAAGATCAGGGTCGGCGTGGAGTTTACGCCCTCCGACTGTGCCTTTGCCTGGACGGCCTCCAGCTCTCTGGTGAAGGATTCTCCGGCGCGCGCATCTTCCCACTTCTTCACGTCCAGCCCCGGTGTGTCTTCGGCCAGGCCCCGCAGGAAATCGTCCGTGACGTAGCCGCTGTTCTCCTCTCCCTGGTTCTCGAAGAGGAGCGAGTGGTAGGGCCAGTAGCGATCCTGCTCTGCCGCCGCGAACGCCGCCCTGGCGGCCGTTACGGAGTCGGGTCCGAGGAACGCCATGGTCTCAGCGACTACCTTGACCTCCCCGTCCCTGACGTAGTCGTCGAGCAGGTCGGGGAACATCTCGCGGTCGAATTGCCCACAGAACGGGCACTGAAAGTCCTCGTAGAGGTACAGCGTAACCGGGGCATCACCATCGCCCAGCGTCGTGCCTTTCTGCGGGATGCCGGCGTACATCTCGCCCACGTCCCCGCCGGAACCACCGCCCCCACCGAGCTGACTCAACACGACGAGCAGGGTGGCCACGATGATGGCGACCGCGACCAGGAGAGCCAGAAGCGTACGCGGGGACCGTAGCGTGCTGTTCTTATCCAACCGTCTCGCCTCCCGTGAAGACTCACTCAAGAAGTCAATTGTAATACGTACGGGGTACCTCTCCGCCAGCAAGTACCAGGGAGCCTGACGTATCAGAAGAACGAGGACCACAAGACCCTTGCCGAGAGGATCGCCACGGGGACGATGGCCGACCCCGGCTGCCCGAGGTCTCGCGGGAAGTCCGGCCGGTTTCGGGCTTCTGGGTGGTTGCTGGGTTGGTCCGGTGATGCCGGGCGCTAGCGTCCGTCCCTCTCCCGCGCTACCCTGTTGGACATGAACGTATGGTACTGGAGCCAAAATGCGGTTCCGTTGAACCAGGACGGCGGGCCGTCGACCGGAGATAGAACGAATCGGGGGACGTTTTGAGGATAGTGCAGATGTCTGACGTACACGTGGGCTCTGGGTTGTTCAGGCCCGATCTCCTGGAGGCCACCATCGAGGAGAGCAACGCCCTCGAGCCTGACCTCGTCGCCGTAGTGGGGGACCTGACGATGGAGGGTTACCGCTGGGAGTTCGAGGAGGCAAGGCGGTACTTCGACCGTCTGGAGTGCCCCAACGTCATCTACGCCATGGGCAACCACGACGCCAAGAACGTCGGCTACCGCCACTTCGAGGAGTTCTTCGGTATAAGGGAAGGTGCGGCCGAGATCCCCGTACCGGAGGGTGTGGCCAAGGTCGTCGCGCTCGACTCGACCAAACCCGACCTCGACGAGGGGGAGGTCGGCCGCGAGCACTACGGATGGCTTGACTCCGAGTTTCGCGGGTGGGATAACGGGCCCCGGATACTCATGATCCACCACCACATACTCGCCGTTCCCGGGACGGGCCGCGACGTCAACAACCTGCGCGACGCCGGGGACGTTATGGCCATCCTACGCGAGTTGCACGTGGATATCGTTCTCTCCGGCCACAGGCATGTTCCTTACGTGTGGAGCATCTCGGGGGTCAGGATAGTCCACTCCGGTACCGTCTCGACCATGCGGGTCAGGGGTACCATGCCGCCCTCCTACAACGTGATCGAGATCGACGAGGAGAGCGTGAGGATCATGCTGCACCAGCCTGGCAAGGGCGAAGAGGGTATCGAACCCCTAGCCTCGTTCTCCCGCACCCCCGTAACCACGAGCGAGTTCTACCCCGACTTCGACCGTTTCGTGATCTACGATGACCTGCCGTTCTTGAAGTAGGGACGAATCGCGGAGGCTTGGCACCTCCGCGAACTGCTCTACGTCCGCCCGGTCTCGGGCGTGGGGATTTCGGGCGTGGGCTCGGTGGCGTGTTGGGGGGATTTTCCGGCCACCAGGAACGCCGCCAGCACGCCGGTGAGCGATACGGCCAGGCAGAGAACCATCGCGCCATCGAAGGCGTGCACGAACGCCTCGCGGACCACGCGGTCCACCTGGTCGGCCACACCGGGGGCGAGGTGGGTGAGTCTGTCCTCGGCGGCGGCAGACCCCGACAGCAGCCCTTTTATCTCCGCGCGTTCCGATGCGTCGATGTCTGACCCCGAGGCCGAGAGCAGGCCCGTCAGCCTGGCGTTCTCCATCGCCTTGAAGAGGGCCCCCGTCACCGCCACCCCGAGCACGGCGCCGACTAACCTTATCATGGAGAGTATCCCCGAGGCCGCGCCAGCCTTGGCTTCGGGTATCGCCTGCATGCCCCCCGTGGTCGAGACGGTATAGGCCAGGGCCTGCCCTACGCCGGCCACGAGGAGCGCGACGATAACGAGCGAGATGCCGCTCGTGGGGCCCAGCATGGCCAGCAGCAGGAACGCCACGGCGCACAGCGCCATGCCGACGGCCATCGGCAGCCGCGCCCCGACCGACGCCGCCAGTCGTCCGGCGAACGAGTCGACCACCGCGAGGATCGCCGAGAACACCAGGAACACCAGCCCGGCCTCGAGCGGCGAGTAGTGGAGGATGTTCTGCAGGTAGAGCGTGAGGAAGAACAGTAGAGCGGCGAACCCGAAGTTCTGGGTGAATGCCACGGCGTTGGCCCCCACGTAGCCCCGGTTGGCGAAGAGCCCCAGGTCCACCAGCGGCTCCGGCAGTCGCGGCTCCACGACGGAGAACAACCCCAGCAAGACCAGCGCGGCGAGCACAGATCCGATGACCAGCACCGAGGTCCACCCCAGCGTGTCCCCCTGCTGGATGGCCAGCACCAGGGCCGCGAGGCCGCCGGTGATCGTGAGCACGCCGAAGAGGTCCACGTGGGAACTCGCGCCCTCGTCTCTGGATTCGCGAACGACCAGCAGGGTCAGCACGATGGCGAGGACAGCCACGGGTATGTTCACGAAGAAGAACCAGCGCCACGAGAGTGTCTGGGTCAGGAAACCCCCGATCAGGGGTCCTATGGCCAGTCCCACGGTGCCGATGCCGGCCCACACGCCGATGCCCTTGCTCCGCTGATCGGGCGGGAAGGCGTTGCTGACTATGGAGAGCGAGGCGGCGAAGAAAGCGGCCGCGCCGAAACCCTGGACGACCCGCGCGGCTATCAGCCACCAGTCGGCCTGCGCCAGCCCCGAACCCGCGGAGCCCATGACGAACACCGTGGTGCCGATCAGGAGCACCCTACGCCGGCCGAAGATGTCAGCGAGCCTTCCCGCCGCGACCGATGGGGCCGCGAGGGCCAGCAGGTACGCGTTGATGGTCCACTGCAGACCGGTGGTGGAGGTGCCGAGGTCCCGGCCGATCGTGGGCAATGCGACCGTGAGCCCGTTGAAGTCTATCGTCATGAGCAGGGTTGTAAGGGCCATGGTTACCACCACCCACCACCTGCGGTTGCCGTCGGTGATCAGACGCATCCTCGGTCCTCCCCAAGATCGAGGCCCCACGGGCCACCTAAAAGAAAGATCTACCGGCTTCTCCCCGAAGGATAATCCCCCCTCAGGTAGCGGCGCATCCCCCAGTTGGGCTAGTTACCCGCGCTGACCCCGCTCC